>WLSJ01000047.1 GCA_009705865.1 Actinomycetota bacterium
AACCAGAAGTTCACCACCATCGGTTTGCCAGCAGGAGCAATTGTTCCTTTGTCGCCGGTGGCATTATCTACCAACTCAACAAATGAGAATTTCTTGCCCGTGTTGCTGGCATTCGTACCGATGGTGGATGACAACGTAGTGACGGGTTGATTGAGATTGACGTCAACGTTGTTGGAGGGCCGACTAAGCGCCCACCCACCAACAACGCTGACAAGTAGTACAAGGAAGGGAACCAGAAATCGTGCGGTACGGCGGTTCCACTTCATGTACTTAGGCTACGAGGTGACGTGGAATTGGTACCTCTTCGATGACAAGCGCTGGCCGGATCTTGGTTGCAGGACGTCCACGAGGGCGTCTGACGCCCACGATTCTGCCCATCTCTAGCTGTTCGCCTCCCCAAACTCCCCAGGGCTCTTCGCGCTCGAGGGCACCAGAAAGACAAGCCTCCTGTCCTGAGCACTTTGAGCAAATTGCTTTCGCACGCTGCACGTCGACCCACTCGTCAGAAAAGAAGAGGTAACTCAAGGTGCCGTTGCCGTCCGCGCAACGCTTGGCGGACAAGATGAGGGGCTGCTCTGTGAGCGTGGTGCCTCCCATGTCGGTATTGATTGATGTGTACATGTTCTCTGTTCCTTTCGATTGGGCTGAGATCTTTGGTAGGTGGGTGGATAAAACAAAAAGGCCGCTCGGGATAATTTCCCGGCGGCCACGTAAGTGTGTGTTGTGATCTTGAGTTAGATCAGAAACCCACGGGGCTGCCGGGTGCGACGCTTATTGGCGTGATTCGCTGCCGGTGACGACCACATGGCATATGCGTGATCGACCACTGTTGACGCATAGGTAAACGCCACGGCTGTTGCCGTGGTACCCATAGTTGCGGTGGTCAAGTTGTTACGCATGAGGTGACCATCAAACCACCTGAAAGTCACATAGTCAACTGATTTAATAAAACCCAGTACCCATAAGGGTTTTAAAAACAGTAGCGGGGTTGTTGGGGCGGCCTATCATGCTAAATGAACTCTTTTTCCAAGTCCAGATCTTATTCGCGTCGAACAGCAGGGGCGTTACTCCTTGTTGGTGTGCTGGCCGGGGTCACTATTGGTGGGGGTGTTGGCGTTATTGCTGCATCGTCAACAAAAACTGTGACGGTGTGTGCGAACAAAAAGACGAATGTGTTGCGCTATGCCAAGAACGGCAAGTGCGTGAAGAAAACTGAAACGAAAGTTCTGCTAAATCAAACTGGTGCGGATGGCATCACTGGTGCAACCGGTCCGAAGGGTGACACAGGCGCTGCAGGAACGAATGGTGCAACCGGTCCGAAGGGTGACACAGGCGCTGCAGGAACGAATGGTGCAACCGGTCTGAAGGGTGACGTAGGAAATTCCGGTGCTAACACGAATTCACAAGTAAAAAATATCTGTGGCGAGAATGGAACGACGGCGTGCGCGATTGGTCTGAAAGGGCCTGGTGGAGGAATTGTATTTATGACTCCCTCAACCTTGGGGAATACATCTGGTTTGTTTTATGAGGTTGCGCCGTCAAATTGGTCGTCACCGTCGGGTGATCCAAGGTCGATATGGTGCGACAACACAAACGAATCCCTAGGAGCTCCTTCTACTCGAGAAAACACTGGCGCTATGGACGGTGCTACTAAGACAAATTTGATTTTAAGTGTGTGTACGAGTGGAGCAGCAAACATAGCTGATGCTTATACGGCAACCATCAATGGTGTTGTGTATGGGGATTGGTTTCTACCATCAAAGGGTGAACTGAAGCAGGTGTATTTCAATAGAGAAAATATGGGTAGTTTTCAACTGGACAGGTATTACTGGAGTTCGTCTGAGTTTGATTCCGGCAAGGCGTGGGCCCAAACATTCGATGGCGGATGGCAAAACTGGGACGCTAAGCTCGCAGACCTTTTAGTGCGGCCGGTGCGGGCTTTTTAACACTTTGCCTACAGGTGCGAGATGCTGAGCATGATTTGCACTTGAAGTGCAATCGTTGTGAGTCCGACCGCAATAGCTACTGAGATAGCGATGTTAAAACGTTTCTCGACTAATTCAATCTCGCGGGTGCGGGCAACATCTGACCAGTCTGAGTGAGGTAGATGTTCCATGAGTCTCATAGTAAGTCCCTTTTTGTGGTGCTGTACAGGGATGTGTGCATATTTGAGGAACATTGGAAGCTCCTAGGGAGATATCAAGCAGATATCGTCACAGTGATGTCATTTCGTGATGCTGCACTGAGTTTTCAGATGATTGAAGGCCCCGGAACTGGGCGGCAATTCACTGCCAGACGCAGAGTTCGCTTAGGTGATGCAACACCGAATGGTCGCTTACGTCTTGATGCGGTGGCGCGGTACTTGCAGGATGTCGCAAATGACGACACGCGCGATGCTGACTGGAGCGACCCGCACTGGTGGGTGGTACGTCGCACTGTTATTGATGTTCACGAGTTTCCGACGTATTTACAAGAGATAGATCTCACGACGTGGTGTGGTGGTGTTGGCTCTCATTGGGCAGAACGTCGCACACGCATTAGCGCAGTTGATGGCACTGTTCTTGTTGATGCAGCTGCCTTGTGGGTACATGTTGATGAACAGTCGCTGCAACCAAGCAAAGTGCCAGCAGACATTCTTGACATCTTGAGTGCATCTGCTGGTGGGCGAGACGTGAATGCGCGATTGTTGTTACGTGACAAGTTGTTTGATGCGTCAACTACGCACACAGAAATTTGGCCATTACGGTTCGCAGACTTTGACGCGGTGGGTCATATGAACAACGCCGCATATTGGACTATCATTGAAGAGTTTCTTGCAGATCACCGCACTGTGCGTGCGCCACTTCGGGCAATTGTGGAACATGTGGTGCAAGTAGAACAGGGTCACGAACCGATTCGACATATTTCATCAGGTGATGAGAATCTTGAATTGCAACTTCGAGTTGGTGCCACTATGCATTCTGCAATGTGGTGCGGGGTTAATCCTTAAGGACGTATTCGAACGTGCCGCTGTTATCGCGTCGTTCGAAGTCACCCATAATTCGCAGGTGTTCAAGGTGGGCAAATGCTTCACTATCTGCCATGGCACCTTGTGCACGTGGTGAGAACAAGTGAGTAGCAAATTCCATTACTGATGCCGGCCTGCTGAGATCTGCACTGGTGTCCCGAAGTTTTTGTAGACGTTCGATGTGATGATCTTTAATTGCTTGCACTCTGTCGCCAACATTTTCAAATGGTGTGCCATGTGCCGGCAATGCAATATTGATTTGGTTTGCAAAGTTTCCGATTTTGTCAAGCGAATCAAAGAACAATGTCAAAGGGTCGCCGTGTGCAGTGAGCCCACTGATGTGTGGCGTGATGGTTGGCAATACATGGTCACCGCTCAAAAGAGTGCCTGTTTCTTGGTCAAAAAGGCACAAATGGTCGTGCGTGTGGCCAGGTGTGTGCACTGCCACCCACTCGCGGCGAGCAAACTTCATGCGGTCAGATTCGTTTAGGCGCACAGACGGTGACGGGACGCGCATTAGTTTGGGAAATCGCTTTGCCACAGTCATACGAACTTTGCGTTGCCATGGCATTTCCATTGCTGGCCCGCCCCATGGCGGCGGTTCAAAGGGACTGCGAATCATGAGAGCTAATTCTTCAGCGTCTACATCGGGTGGTTCTGTTGGGTCATAGAACGTGCGAAAGAGGCGATGTGTGATGATGTCAGCACCAGACTCGCTACGAAGACGAGCTGCGCCGCCGTAATGGTCTGGGTGACTGTGCGTCACGATGATGGAGTGCACACGCTTCATGGGCACACCAATTGTTGCCAAATGGCTAGTCAGTGCGGTCCATGATTCTTTTGTTGGCAGGCCCGGGTCAACAACAGCAACACCGCGTTCGTCTTCTAAGACGTACATGTTCACATGGCCAAGACCAGTGATGTTTGCTGGAAGTTGCGTCCGCAATACTCCGGGAGCAACTTCCACAATTTCGTCTGTTGCTTGTAGTTGCTCAGACTTCACTGGGCGTGGAGTATCAGTACTCACTTACTTGGCTTCTTCACTTCAGCGGGGTCACGAAAGATGAGTTCTCGGTAGTACCGCATCTCGTCCACACTGTCGCGAATGTCATCCATGGCGCGGTGATTTTGCCCAGCACTAATTTCACGACCATACGCAATGTTCGGATACCAACGCTTTACAAGTTCCTTCACGGTTGACACATCAACACAGCGGTAGTGCAACCAGTGTTCAATTTCGGGCATGTACTTTTCTAGAAAACTTCTGTCAGTACGAATGGAGTTTCCGCACAACGGTATTTTTCCTGATTCAGGACTGTGCACTTTGATGAAGTCAAGAGTTTGTTGCATGGCTTCGTCGTGACTAATTGTTGAGGTCTTGATCAGCTCAAGAAGGCCAGAGGTGGTGTGCATTTGAGTAACAAAATCACCCATGGAAGCGAGTGCTTCTTCTGGCTGGAAGATCACCAGGTTTGGGCCCTCGGCGATGATGTTGAGTTCGTCATCTGTGACCAAGGTGGCAATTTCCACAATCACATCGGTCTCAGGATTGAGGCCTGTCATTTCGAGGTCCATCCAAATCAGCACTTCACCAATCTATTGGCAATGCGTGATTACGCCCATAGCGGAGGTGGGCAATAGCGTGGGGGCATGCCGAATATTCAGATCAAGCGCCTTGATGCCGATCTCCCTTTGCCCCAGTTGGCACATGTGGGCGATGCTGGCCTTGATATCTATTCTGCAATTGACATGGTGTTGGCTCCGAATGGTGGACGCGCACTTATTCCAACGGGAATCGCAATCTCTATTCCGATTGGATACGCCGGTTTTGTTCTGCCTCGCAGTGGGTTAGCTCTGAAACATGGCATCAGTGTGGTGAATGCCCCTGGGCTTATCGACTCTCATTACAGAGGTGAGATAAAAGTTGTTCTGTTGAACACGGATCAGAATCGCCCATATCACGTGTATCGCGGTGATCGAATTGCACAACTTGTCATTCAGCGTGTTGAAGAAGTGACGTGGACCGAAGTGGACAGTCTTGATGACAACGACCGTGGTGGCGGTTTTGGCCACTCTGGCCGCTGATTACTTTTTCGGAAGTCGAATTGACAGTGCACCGTTATCGGTGAGTTGCTGCACCTCTTCGGTGCTCATGCCAAGAATGCTGGTGAGAACTTCAGCGTTATCTTCTCCACGAAATTTCGGAACACCACGTGTGCTGGTGTTTGAACCTGAAAAGACCCATGGTGAATTCGGCACTCTGAAAGTGTCGCCAGAACGATCATCGGCATCAATGAGAACATGGCGCGCTGTTGCCCATTCTGTTTGTGCCAGTTCTTCCATGGTGCGCACTGTTCCCATTGCTAAACCGCTATCGGCACAAATCTTTTCTAAAGTATCTGCCGTCGGCACGGCGGCCGCCCATTCAACCAAGATGCGTAACAGGTCATCAAAGTTTTTCAAACGTGATGCAACATCGGAAAAGCGTGGATCATCAAACAATTCTGGTTTGTTCATCGCTTTAACAAACAAATCATAAGTACCGCGTTCAGCCGGATGTCCGCTGATTACAACGTGGCGGCCATCTCCGGTTTGAAGCACTGGGTATTCACCAGGTTGGAATGAACGAATTTGATCAGCAGGAACGGGACGCGTGAACAATTCATTCTGCACATGTTCATTGACGTACAACATTGTTTGAGCCATAGAGACGTCAACGTACTGGCCGACATCGGTCTGTGTGCGTTGGAATAACGCAGCCAAGATAGCTGATGCTGCTTCCATGCCTGTGTAGACATCTGCATGGCTATGTGGGTCGTTAGACACCTCGCCGCCGCGCGCATCTGCTTGCAAACCTGTGAGCCCAGTTTCTGCGTTCACTACTGATGCGTAAGCACGGCGATGCACCCACGGGCCAGAATTTCCGTATCCACTAATTGCTGCATAAATGAGGCGAGGGTTGATTTCAGAAAGCACCTCGTATCCGATGCCCAATTTGTCCATCACGCCTGCACGGAAATTTTCCACCACGATGTCGCAATGAACAACAAGTTGTTTGATCAGCGCAATCGCTTCTGGTTTTTTCAGATCCATTGAGATGTTCTTTTTTCCAATGTTCTGTTGCGCAAAATATGTTGACATTGAACCAACACGAGGAAATGCAAAACGCGTTAGGTCACCCTCAGGCGGTTCAAGTTTGATTACTTCAGCACCCATATCTGACAACATGCGCGTACAGTGCGGCCCAGACAGTACGCGCGTGAAATCCAATACGCGTACGCCTTCAAGAGGCCTTGCGCCATTTTCATTTGTTGTGAGGTGTGCCTTCATGATGTCCTTGACCGTATCTAACACATACAGTGAACTACATGGTCGACGATTTTGCCCGTGAAGTAGAAGCCTTTTTCGAGACACTTCCTGCAGTTATGGCAACTGCAGGGACAGGCGCAATGGACAGAGTACGGACTTTGCGCGGAGCGATGGCGAAAGCTCGCCTCGTTGGTTTTGGAATTCCGGAAGAATACGGCGGCCGTACAGACATTGAAAATGGTGAACGTCGATTTCAAGCACTGTCTGCTGGACGTATGCCTCGTGAAGCAGACACATTAGGCATTGGCCTCAATATGGCGATTCCTATCATCATGCAATATGGAACAGAAGAACAAAAGAAACGTTTTGTGGCTTCAACGTTGAGCGCACAAGAAGTGTGGTGTCAGTTGTATTCAGAACCAGAAGCGGGAAGTGATCTTGCAAGTTTGCGCACAACAGCAGTTCTTGATGGTGATGAATGGGTAGTGAACGGACAAAAGGTCTGGACATCTGGTGCAGTGAATTCTGAAATGGGCGTGTTGTTGGCACGTACGGGTGATGCTCCGCGTAACCGAGGAATCTCTATGTTGCTGATTCCGATGAAACAACCAGGTGTTGAAGTGCGGCCGTTACGTCAAATGACAGGTGCTGCTGAATTCAATGAAGTGTTCTTTACCGATGCGCGAATTCCTAAAGACTGGATTGTTGGCGAGGTTAATGATGGATGGCGTGCAGCGACAGGTTTACTTGCCCATGAACGCAGTTCATTAGGAAATATTGGTGCCGATGAAAAGCGCGAGGCCAGTGGCCATGCCGCAGTTCCGTTTCATTATCTTCTAGACCTTGCAGTGCGAACTGGCTACAACACAGATCTGTTGATGCGTCAAGACTTGGCACGGGCATACACAGGCGAAAAACTGATGGGCTGGGTAGGACAACGAAAAGTCTTTCCTAGTATCGGAAAATTGTGGCGCACAAAGCAGTCACGCTTCGTGTCTGAAACTGCCGCACGTATGACCATGGCTGGTGCACTTGCACAGGACCCTGATGACAAAGACGCGGACTTCTGGAGATATTTCATTCTGAATGCGCCACGAATGTCTATCGGCGGGGGCACCGATGAGATTCAGAAAAACACAATTGGCGAAAGAGCGTTAGGCCTGCCGCGCGAACCGTCGTAGGTTCTATTTGCCTGTGAACTTGGGCGGACGCTTTTCAACAAATGCGGCTGCAGCTTCACGATGATCTGCTGTTGACATAGTGCGCGACATTGCAACGGCTTCGGCGTCAAGCGCTGCTTCTAGCGACACTGCATTAGCGCGGTTGATGTTTTCTTTCATGTAGCGCAATGCGATTGGTGCACGTTGAGCGAGGCTTTGACAATATGCCATTGCATCATCAGTAAATGTTGCATCAGGAAATACTTCGCTGACCATGCCAAGCGCGAGTGCATCACGCGCTGAGAGGCGAGGAGAAGTGAACATCAATTCTTTTGCTTTAGCTTCACCAACAATGCGAGGCAGAAACCATGACATTCCGAAGTCGCCACTTGCGCCAACATTTGCAAACGCTGTGACAAGCAGTGCACGTTCCGCTGCAATACGTAAGTCTGTAGAAAATGCGATTGATAATCCGGCTCCGGCTGCAGCACCAGGGATTGCAGCAACCACGGGCTGAGGCAATTTGCGAATTGCTCCGCTGACAGCTGCCTGAATGAAACGCAAACGTGCAATGCCGTCTTCAAGAGAGGCCTTAGCCCCGCCACCTGAATTGTTTGCATGCATACCTTTGACATCGCCGCCAGAGCAGAAGGCGACACCTTCGCCTGTGAGCATGACAACGCGAATATCTGAGTTGCCTGCAATCTGTGGGAGCACCTGTGCAAAGCCGGCATACATCTCATCAGACAAGGCGTTGCGTGCTTCTGGCCTATTGAAGGAAAGCACAGCGACATGACCGTCGATGCGACCCAATAGATGATCAGTTCCAGTTTCTAATGTGCTCATAATTTTCTCCCTTACGGATGTATGGGTTTCAGCCTGCCACGGGCTTGCAGAACAATCCTCATTGGGGTTTGTCTATTATGTGTGAATGACCACAGTAGAAAATGCTCGCGGGAATCCATTTCTTGAAGGAAACCTGGCACCCGTCACCGAAGAAGTAACTGCATTTGACTTGGAAGTCACCGGCACACTTCCCCCTGAATTAGATGGTCGCTACTTGCGCAATGGGCCAAACCCGTTGGGCTATGTGAATGCCGAGAAGTATCACTGGTTTACGGGGCACGGAATGGTGCACGGTATTCGCCTGCGCGACGGCAAAGCAGAGTGGTATCGCAATCGTTGGGTACGCAATGACGATGTTGCAGAACTATTAGGCGAGGCGCATCCACCGTCTGATTGGCCAGCTGATCACGGCCAGTTCGCAGCCAACACAAATGTCATTGGACATGCTGGGAAAACATTTGCAATTGTTGAAGCCGGTTCTCCTCCCATTGAGTTGTCGTACGAACTCGACACAGTACGAATCTCAAATCTTGAAGGCACATTGCCGCATGCTTATTCTGCACACCCGAAGCGTGACCCGCTCACTGGCGAACTTCACGTAATGACGTACTACTGGGGTTGGGGAAATCAAGTGCAGTACTTGGTAGTTGGTACTGATGGTCGCGTGCGTCGTCATGTTGATATTCCAACCACTGGTGGACCAATGATTCATGACATTGCGTTTACGCAGAAGTACATTCTGGTGTTCGACCTGCCGACAATCTTTAATCTTGAAGCTGCAATGGCAGGTAAAGGTCTTCCATATTTTTGGGATCATGACTACGACGCGCGTATCGGTCTTTTGCCTCGTGAAGGAAATGCAGATGATGTGAAATGGTTCAGTATTGACCCGTGTTACATCTTTCACCCAATGAATGCATTTGACGATGGCGACTCGGTAGTGCTTGATGCTGCGCGTCACCCAAAAATGTTTGATCGCGAACGTCGTGGCCCAAGCGAAGGATCACCAACTCTTGACAGATGGCGCATCAATACAGTCACGGGCAAAGTCACACAAGATCGCATCGATGATCGCCCACAGGAATTCCCGCGTATTAATGAATCTCTAATTGGACTTCCGAACAAGTATGGCTACACAGCAGGCGTCGGAAAGCACTTCGCACAAGACACACTGATCAAAATAGATCTTGAGACTCGACGCACAGAGGCGCGTACTGACACTGCTCGTTATGGATACGGCGAACCCGTCTTCATCCCACGCGATGGCGCAACGGCAGAAGACGACGGTTGGGTAATGGCACTACGTCTTGACTCTGAGACTCAAACTTCAGATCTTGCACTGTTTGATGCAACAGCAATTACAGCTGACCCTGTGGCGGTAGTTCACCTACCAGCGCGCGTACCGAACGGCTTTCACGGCAACTGGATTCCCGGCGCGCAATAAATCAGCTGAGGGGAACACCCAAGTGGCGTAGCGCCAGTGATGAATACACGGCAATGCCGCGACGCATCTGGGTCTCTTCGTAGATTGCACGGTTGCTGTGGTTCGGAGCAGCTTTCATAATGTCCATGCCTTCTGGCATGAGTCCAAGAAACATCATTGCGCCCGGCACCCTGTTCAGCACGTAACTGAAATCTTCAGCACCCATGACAGGGTGATCCATGATTCGCACATTGCGGTCACCAGAGACTGCAGTAGCAACATCAGCTGCAAATGATGCTTTGTCTTCGTTGTTCACTGTGACGTCATAACCAATATGTAGGTCAACTTCTGCTTCCATGCCATGGGCTGCCGCAATGCCTTCAGCAACACGACGAATTCCATCATGAAGAAGAGAACGCGTACGTTCGCTGACGGCGCGAATTGTGCCGTTGATCGTTGCTGTTTCAGGAATCACGTTGTTAGCGGTGCCGGTGTGAATTTGTGTCACGGAAATGACGCCTGGGTCGAATACATCAACGCGTCGTGTCACCAATGTTTGTAGAGCTTGCACTATTTCGCATGCAACAGGGACAGGGTCAAGAGTGAAGTGCGGTGCACTGCCGTGGCCGCCGCGGCCTTTAACGGTGATAATCATGAAATCGCTGGAAGCCATAATGGTTCCGCCCTTGAGTCCGATGAAACCACCAGGAATATTTGCGCCGGCATGAATGGCGTACGCACCAGTGATGGGAGATTCGGTTCCAACGTCAAGCAAGCCTTCATTCAACATTTCACTTGCGCCGTTGAAACCTTCTTCACCAGGTTGAAACATAAATAAGACGCGCCCAGTGATGTCTGCTTTGCGTGCAGACAACAATTTCGCTGCACCCACCAACATAGAAGTGTGAGTGTCGTGGCCACACGCATGCATTGCATTTTCAATATTTGATTTGAAATCAAGGTCAGTGTCTTCTGGCATCGGCAAAGCATCCATGTCACCACGAATCAAAACTGTGTCACCTGGCTTGTCGCCAGTGAGCATGGCTGCAATGCCGCTTGTGGTTTCATGCAAGGTGATGTCAAGGGGGAGACCTTGTAATGCAGCAAGTACCGCATCACGTGTGCGCGGCAGATGGTTTCCTAGTTCTGGCCATTTGTGAAGTTCGCGGCGCAGTGCAACGGATTCATCAAACAAATCGTTTGCCTGTTCGAGAATGCCGGCAGGGTTGCCGTGTTGATCGCGAGCGTCGTCGGTGTTCAAAGTGTTTTTGGCCATGTCATATGGTAGGCACAAGACAATGAATTCTTCTGCCGCAGCGCACCCGGACAACTCTCCCGATGAGATGGTGGAGGAGATTGATTTAGCTGGCACCGTCCTGCGTCTTGTGCCACGCCGACGTATGCGTGCCGAACAGCTATGCCACCGATCCGTATTCATTGCAGTCATGTCAGAAAAGGGTGACCTATTGGTTCATCGCCGTGCCGAATCAAAAGACATCTGGCCGGGTTGGTGGGATGTTGCAGTCGGCGGGGTTGTGGGGCCAGGCGAAACCTGGGACGCCGCAGCGATGCGCGAGTTGCGTGAAGAATTGGGAATTGATCGGGTGACGCTTGAATTCCTTGGGACTGGGGCGTACAGAGACAAAGATGTCCAGCTGGTGGCTGCCACATTTTTATGCCGCACAGAAGGCCCATTCACCTTTGCTGACGGGGAAATTACCGAAGCCCATTGGGTAAGCCGCACAAAGATTCCCGTGTGGTTACAAGGAAAACAGTTCCTGCCAGACAGTGTGGCACTGGTGTTGCCCCGTCTCCCAGAGTGAGCCATATTTCAGAGGCTTAGGCTTTCGGAGACAGTTCTACAGACAAGGAGTCCCGATCATGTCAGAAAAAATCATGGTCGAGTTCACCATCGAACCGTTTACCGATGGGACGCCAGGTCACCACGTCACGCGCGCAATTGCTGCTGTTGAATCTCTCGGAGTGACTGTTCATGTCGGACCATTTGGTTCATCATTTGTGGCTGAGACCGAATTAGCTGGCGAAGCAATTGCAGTGCTGTCGCGCATGGCCTATGACAACGGTGCAACGCACATCACGATTGACACTGAAAAGGTCGGGTAACTCATTATGGGTTACGTGAATCATCCGCTTCTTGCCGCAGTAAAGCCAATCCTTGACGCTGTCGGTGCACAGTTAATTTCTGTTGATGATGCACGAATCAGCGACGTTGCATTGGAATGGGATGGCGAAATTATTGCCGCTGTTCGTCTGCCAGCAATCTACGGCGCACTTGACCGACTGATTGGTCAAGTAGAGCGCGAGCTTGGTGCTGGCTTGCAAGAACTATCCCGCAGTGACAAACAAGTTGCTGTGCGAATGCTTGATCAACGTGGCGCATTCACTCTTCGTCGTGCAGTGGAAGATGTGGCAGATGCAATGGGTGTCTCACGTATCACGGTGTACAACTACCTCAACGCCTTGCACCGCTAAGTCCTTCTCAAAAAGGCAATACACCCCTGTGACATACTTAGGGGATGCAAGCAGCTATCTTCCTCCTTCTCATCGTCCTCATTGCGGTGGTCGTTTACTTTGGCATGCAGGCCAGCGCCAATAAGCCCGAAGCAGCTCTTCCAGCTGCGCTAGACACCGATGCAATTGCGCGCACTGTTCAAACTGCCATCAACCTTGAAGCTATATCTACATCCGTGCAAGGTGCTGTTGCAGCACAAATGTTGAA
>WLSJ01000048.1 GCA_009705865.1 Actinomycetota bacterium
CACGCCCATACTCCGCTCCATCCCAACACTTCATAGCTCCACCACGAGCCAAGAATGATGCCGAGTGTCAAAAAGCCCCACGAGAACAATGCCCATCGACGAGTTTCTACCAGCCAACCTTCACCCACGCGGCCAGTAATCAACGCACCTATTGCAAAAGCAAATGGCACTGTCATGCCAACATATCCGAGATACAAAATGGGCGGGTGGAACACCACGAGAATGTGGTTCTGCAACAACGGGTTTGGTCCTGGCCCATCAAGCACCCCGGCTGCTCCAACTGCAAACGGATTCGCGGGACCCAACGTCAATATAAAGAAAAAGATGCCAACAAAAAACATTGTGGCAACTGCCCAGCCCACCATTGGATCAGTAATCCGTGTGCGATATTTAAAAACAATGCCAGCCGTCAAACAAGTGAGAATAAGAACCCACAACAAAATGGAACCTTCAAGTGCGCTCCACACTGCAGTGAAGTTGTACATCGCTGGCGTACTTTTTGACCCGACCTTTTGAATGTAGGCAAGCGAGAAATCGCGAGTAATCATCGCCCATTCCATTGCGGCAAAAGCCGATATGGCCGCAACGCACGACAAGGTAGCGAAACGTGGAACTAGACGAAGGACTTTTTCATCCGCATTACGCGTGCCACTGACGGCAGCGATCAATCCGAAGAAGGCACCAATGAGCCCAACAAAAAGAGCCGCACGTCCGAGCGGGCCTGCTAGCCCTTCAACACCGAGCATGCAGCTGCCTCTTTATTTGACTGATCAATCCTCTTCGCATTTTTCTCTACGTATTGATTTGAATGCTTTACTTCGATGCGATCACTTTCGAACACACCATTCACTACGCGACCATGGGCAATAATCGGAATGCATTCCTGAAAGATTCCGCCTGGATCACCTGAATAGGCAACTTTCAAAGTCTTTTTGTTGAAATCAAGAATAAACGTGGTGCCGCCATCAGCCTGCTTAACAGAATTCTGCTCAACAACACCTTGCACTCTCATTCGCCTCTCACCACTGCAGCCACTACGCACACCGACTTCGTCAACATTGCAGTAATAGTCAATCGCGCTAGTAAGAAACTTTGTGACAACGACTCCGCCGCCCAATAAAGCTCCGACAACAATCAACATTGGCAACCAACGGCGCTTACGAGTTGGCGCTTGAGCTCCGGGCTCAGTACTTGTGCGTGGTGTTAGGTCCACGGCATTTCCTCACTAGTTGCATGCTTGGCTAATTCACGTCCTCGACGAATAATCCACACCGCATATGCGGCAACCGAAACAGCAGTGATTCCCCAACTACCGAAAATGAATGATGCATGTTTCATTGTTGTTACGCCCCTGCTTCATTACGACGAGCGGTAATGGCGACATCAAGACCACGATCTGAGAATGCATCTTCCAACATCATTGCTCGCTGACGATGAAGCAATAGCCACACAAACAACAAAGTGAATGCAATAAGACCAAGGAACAAGGAGAACAACATCAGACCGTCAAGTTCAACTTTTGCATTGGGGTTAGCCACTGATGCTTCTTGGTGCAACGAACGCCACAAACTGACACTGAAATGCACAAGAGGTATTTCCAAAATGGCCAACAGTGCAAGTACCGACGAGCGACGAGCACGTTGACGATGTGTGCCGCCAAGTTGCCGAACAGCCAAGTATCCGATGTACGTGATGAACAAAAATGCGGTGCTGGTGAGCCTCGCATCCCACACCCAATATGTTCCCCAAGTGAGCCTGCCCCACATACTGCCGGTCACTAAAGAAACAGCAACAAACAAAACACCAATTTCACCGGATGCTCCGGCCACTCGATCCCACGCAAGAGAACGGTTCTTAGCTGACAAATACACACCCGAACACACAGCTGTCATTGCAAACGCAATATATGCAGTCCAAATGGACGGGACATGAATGTACATAATGCGAACGGTGCTGCCTTGAACAACATCTTCTGCTGAAAACCACAGACCACACAGCGCAAGCACACCCAGCATGAGGATGACTACTATTCCCAGCCGTCGCGTTGCAGAAGTTCCGGTGCCTGACTGTCCGGCCATGTTCACATCCACTTCATTAAGTCTGACCGCCAGAGGGCGATGGGGAAAATCGGGACCTATTCGTCGACCAGAGGACCAAAGGCAACGGTTCCGACAGCGCAAAACAGAACCGCAAAGACCAAAAGAAGGCCAATCCATGGCCACCCTTCAGACACTGTGGTGCCTCCGCTACCAAATGCCGCCTCGGTCGCCCGTGTGGCGCCGATTAGGACAGGTGCTACCACTGGCAACAACAGAAGCGGAAGAAGCGTCTCCCGTCCCCGTGCACCTGCAGCAAGACCTCCGTACAGAGTACCCACGCTTCCGAGTCCAACGGTGGCCACCAACAGGGTGACTATTGCCTCACAGAATCCGGCCAATGTCATTTCCACGCCGTACAACACCACAGCTGTTGCCACTAGCAAAAGTTCCAAGACAAACAATTGCACCATCAACGCAATTGCCTTACCCGCAAAAATTGCACCCATGTCGATTCCTGCTACACGAAGCGCGTCTAATGCCCCATCGGCAGACTCAACAGTGAATGACCGTTGAATCACAACCAACATGCTGAACAACGTGGCTAGCCACACAAGTCCTGGCGCAACTCGTTGCAAAATTCCATCGTTGTCGAGCGCGAACGCAAATAACACCATGACAATTGCCGCAAATGGTGCGACTTGATTAACAAGAATGCGACTATTCCATTCAATAGTGAGATCTTTGCGTGCAACGGCAATTGTAACTCGTCGTTTAGAAGCTGCACTACTCATGATGCACCACCTCCATCAATAGTGACGGTACGTGTTGCTAAGCCAAGCGCGCGATCGCGTTCATGACTTGCAAGCACAACTGTCGCGCCAGATGAAACAGCTGACCGCAACAATGCATCTAGCTCGTCTCGACCAGCCGCATCAAGACCTGCGTGCGGTTCATCGAGCAACCAAATTTCTGCACGGCGCACAATAAGGCTCGCTAATGCACACCGGCGTCGTTGACCTGCAGACAATTGCGATGCCTTCACGCGAGCAAGACGACCATCAATTCGCATGGTGGCCATTGCTGAATCAACTTCAGATTTTGTGGCCCCCACTGTTGATGCCCAAAATTGCATGTTCTGCATCACTGTGAGATCAAGATACAAACCATTTGCATGACCGAGTAAGCCGACACGAGAACGAATCGCTTCGCGATTAGTTGCAAGGTCAATTCCTAAGACATGACCTGTTCCACGTTCAATCGGCAACAAGCCTGCACAGACTCGCAACAATGACGTTTTGCCTGCACCATTTGGGCCCTGCAACAAGACGATTTCACCACGCTGAACAGCAAGATCGATCCCTGCAAGTGCGGGGAATTGACCAAGGACTGCAACGACACCTGAGAGTTCTATAACGGTGTCCATGCCAGAACCACGCTAGTGACCCTTCGCCACTACTAACAACGCCACTACAGTCGCTTCCATGTCAAAGGTTGCACACACAGCACAGGGGCGAATCTCTCGGTTCTTTGACATTCTTGGCCGCAGCATGATTGCAGCCGGACTATTGCTGTTGTCGTTCGTTGCCTACCAACTGTGGGGTACGGGCCTTTCTGAGGGTCGTGCGCAGAACACTCTGGCCGCACAGTTCGTCACACAACAGCCGACAAAACCAAAATTCGGCGGTCTTGTTGGCCGAATCTCAATTCCCTCCATTGGTCTTTCAAAATTTGTCGTCGCTGGCGTGCGATTAAGTGATCTGAAAAAGGGTCCAGGTCTTTTTGCCGGTTCTCCGTTGCCAGGTCAATTGGGCAATGTTGCTATTGCCGGGCATCGCACCACGTACGGCGCCCCATTCGGTCGCATTGATGAAATTCATGACGGAGATGTCATCTCGCTCGAATCAGACAATGGAAAATTCACATACATCGTGAAAGGTGAGCCCCGCATTATTGCGGCAACTGATACTGCCGTTGCGCGCACAACAGACCCAACAACGGCCACTCTGACACTGGTGTCATGTCACCCCAAGTGGACTGCATCTCAACGCATCATCGTTGTCGCAACACTTGATTCATCAATTGCCCCAACTCAAGCGACACCACTTGCCTCACCTACATCACTTCAGGAACCCATACGTGACGGTTGGTTTCATGATTCCGCAGCCTGGCCCCTTGTGCTTTTGCTCGGCATCGTTCTTATTGCAATTGCAGTCATTGCGATTATCTCGTCACGTCGTGGACTAAATAAAATTTTCGTATACGCACTTGCCACAGTCTTCTTTGTGCCAATTCTCTTCTTTTTCTTTACTGGCCTCTCTCGCCTGTTGCCTACAAACATCTGACGACAACAAATTTGGGGCTTCTATCGCCTACCATCAAAGGAATGGCCGAACCCACACCCGACTTTGATCCTGTCCGCTCTCGCCGACAGACCATTGCCCGATTAAATGATGCAGCCAACAAACTTGGGTACTTACTGTGGGCAATAGCGATGGGATGCTTCGTCACCGCATTCATCATCGGTTTCAAAGGACCATTAGTCACCATGGTTACAGCGTGCATTATCGCAGGGTCAATTTTGCTCGCTCCTTCCATCATCGTTGGATATGCAGTCAAAGCTGCTGAACGCGATGACCTTGAGAACGGCCGATAGGAACCCCATGACAATTTCTCCCAATGATCGTCGTCGACAAATTCTTGACACAGCATTGACCTCATTCTCTGCGGCTGGTTATCACAACACATCAATGAATGACATCGCCGAATCTTTGTCAATGACAAAGCCTGTGGTGTATCAATATTTTGATTCAAAGCGTGCTTTGTATCTCGAACTGTTGCGATTCGTTGGCGATGACCTCGTCACCACAGTGACTGCATCGGTGGCTAGCTCAAACACTCCACATGAGCAAACCGAGCAAGGAATGATTGCATACTTCACGTGGGTTGCAAACAACAAAGAAGCATTTGCGCTTCTCTTTGAAAGTTCTGCACGAGTAGATGCTGAATTCACCGACATCGTCAGTGAATTTGAAGATGCAGCCGCCCGCGCAATCGCTCCCTTTATTGACGCCAACATCTCGGCAGAGGATCAAGTGACATTTGCAATCGGATTAGTCGGCATGGCAGAAACAGTGAGTCGACAAGTTCTACGACACGGTCGTGATTTTGACCCCGAAGCACTTGGTCGTGCAGTTGCTGCGCTCGCCTGGGGTGGACTGCGTCTGATAGGTCAACCAAACACTGACTAATTCAACTCACTGTCATAAGGGGTTGAGCGTTAACTAATTCTTCGGGAAGGTGTGCCTGCCGACTCATGAGTACGATGAGGGCATGGCAGTCCCCGGCGAACATCATCCAGCATTCGAAGAATATTGCGAAACAATTTTTGAACTACGCGAAGATGACCTTGATGTCATTCAAGCACGCATAGCTGAACGCCTTCGAGTCTCTCGTCCATCAGTATCTGAAATGATCAAACGCATGTCAGACGAATCTCTGATTCAAGTTGCAGGCGGCAAAATTACGCTCACTGTGTCTGGCGAAGAACTTGCAGTTCGTGTCGTTCGCCGTCACCGCATTGCTGAACGATTCATTACTGACATTTTGGGCTTGTCGTGGTCATTGGCTCATCGTGAAGCTGGTCGCTGGGAACACGTCATGTCACATGAAGTGGAAACTGCAATGAGCCGCCTGCTTGGCGAGCCCACCACATGCCCTCACGGAAATCCGATTCCTGGCAGCGGATACATTCCGCCAACAGCAATGAAGCTCTCTGAACTTTCCACGGGTCAAGAGTTCACGGTGTCACGTATTCCTGAAGAACTTGAGTTCACGCCTGGCATGTTGGAATTCTTAGAGACTTCACATCTTGTTCCGGGATCACACGGAACAGTGCAAACAGGCACTGGAACTGGCGACATGACCGTTCTGGTCGATGGCACTTCTGTCACGGTGGATTCTTTTGCCACCGTGCGCATACTTGTCACTGTCTAATCCCCTCACCATCGGAGCCCATCGATGAAAAAAGCAAACCACCTCATTTGTGTTGCCCTGTCTCTCGGCCTGATGTCTTCGTGTGCCACAACAATTACGGGTAGCACCGATTCAACTGTTACCCCAGTTTCAAGCACAACCAGCCTGGTCACCCCATCTGGTTCCATCATTTCACTGCTGAATCAATTGCTGCCTGTTGCCGATGGTCTCGGCCAAGCAATCGTTGACGGCGACTCACAGGTGTACAAAGCAAAGGTGGCAGAAGCAGATGCCATCTTGTTGGTACTAGAACCACTAATTCTGGAATCCAAAATCGACGTACTTGAAAGCGTGCAACGAGTTGTGCGACTCATTCACTCCGCCGCAGAAAGCAAGAGACCTGCAGATGCAGATAAAGCTCTTCGCTTTATTCCGTTAATTATCGACGCAGTCACACCGCTTCTAAATAAATAGGCCTTATAACATTGCGTCGGGCAATGGCATCTGATGTACCACTGTCAAACTGCGCGTTGAACGTGTCAGCGTTACGTACAGCAGACGCAAACCTTGCGCATCGTCAGCAACAATTGCAGACGGTTCCACAACGATCACATCGTCAAGTTCAAGTCCCTTAGCAAGCGACGCTGGGACGATTGAGAGGTTCTCATCAAGACCGGCAGCTTGCGCTCGACCATGCGGCACTTGTGCGACTTCAAGCGCAGACGACATGCGGTCAACCATGTCATCAGGACAGATGATGGCTGTTCTTCCGCCACCTGTTTGCTGCAGCAATGTTTGAGCCCTGGTTACCACTGCGGCATGCAGTGCATCCACTGTGTCAACACGCGTAATGACAGGCACTTCGTCACCATCGCGCACACTACGTGGCGCACGAAGTCCTGGCGTCGCTGCATGCATCACCTTGTCTGCGAGTTCCATAATTTGTGAAGGGATGCGATACCCAACTGACAAACCAACAACGCGAGGTGTTTTGCGAGACGGGAGATGTTCAAGAACATCTTTCCAATCGTTTGGCGCAAGAGGCCCAGTCGCTTGGGCGATGTCGCCCACCACTGTCATCGAACCACTGAGTGACCGACGCGTGACCATGCGCAATTGCATCGGAGTGAGGTCTTGCACTTCATCAACCACGATGTGACCAAATGTACGAATTTCATCTGATTCATCAACTTTGCCGCTCTTGCGAGGACGAGGCCCTAATAAGAACCGCGCCTCATCAAGCAAAGCCGCGTCAGAATTACTCCAACGCACATCGTTCAGTGATTCAGACCTTTCGCGGTACAAAGCTGAGTAATCAGCTTCAGGCAGAATGCCGTTTGCTGCAAGTTTGAGAAGCGCTTTGGAACCAAACAGATCATGCAGCAACTGTGCTGGTGTGAGCACTGGCCACATGCGTTCGAATACAGCGCGAATTTCTGGCGAACCAGTGAGAGCATCGCGAATATCTTCTGCATCTGCCCCACTGCGGAAACTTGCAGCTAATGCTGCCCACACTTCGTTTTCGACATATCGCCGCGCTTGGTTATGGCGGTGATAGCGGCGGCGAGCAGCTTTGATGATCTGAACGGACTCTTCCGCACGCAGTTGAACGAAGCCAACGCCGTATGGAAGTTTCACGTCTTCACGTATTGGTCTTTCGCGATCAGTAATTGCTTTATCAATGACTTTTGCGATCCGCTTGTTGCCCTTTACTCGAGCAACGTTTGATGACTCACGTAATCCGAACTGCACCTCAGGAATGAGATCAGCCAAGATGACCTGCTGTACGCCCGCTTCACCGAGCGATGGCAATACGCGTTCGATGTAACGCAAGAAGACTCTGTTTGGGCCAATTACTAATACACCTTGGTCTTCGAGAGGGAAACGATGCGTGTACAGCAAATAGGCAGCACGGTGCAGCGCAACAACAGTCTTTCCAGTACCTGGTCCACCCTGTACAACAAGCACACCAGCTTGCGGTGAACGAATGATTTCATCTTGTTCGGCTTGAATGGTTGCAACGATGTCGCCCAATTGGCCAGTGCGACTGCGACCAAGTGCAGTAAGCAGCGTGCTGTACCCACGAAGACCTTGACGCGGGTCTTCTCCGCCGAGTCCTTCATCATGACCAACACCAAGATGCCCTTCACCAAATAATTCATCTTCCAGTGCCAACAATTGCGGACCTTCAACAACAAAATGGCGACGACGAAGTAATCCCATTTGTTCGCGACCAGTTGCACGATAAAAAGGTTCAGCAACTGGTGCACGCCAGTCAACGACAACTGGTTCACGATTGGCATCCGATACAGCGAGACGACCAATGTGAAAACTTTCCACTTCATCGCCGGTGTCAGCTGTGCGATCAATTCGACCAAAAACCAACGCAGCATTTCCCAGTTCCAGTTGCTCTAAACGGTGCACCAGGTTTTCGTCGAACACATTTCGCTCGAGGCGTGCTTGAAATGTCCCACCAGGCCCAGAAGACGTGAGTTCGCGAATCTTCATTGCGCCGACACGGCTTGCTTCCAGGCACTCATAGGCATGCAGGATGTACGCCTGCTCTTGCTCTAACTCTGGGTGCTGCTGGGTCATAGACACCAATCTGCTTTCCACGTGCGACCTGTTTTCAGGGTCTTAATAGGTTATCCCCACACGTCTCGCCAACAACCCCCAGCCCCCGCACACATCCCGACTGCACAACGGGCCTGAGTTTCGTCACAATCTGGTCCCGACAATCGGTATTCCTTGGAGGTTCATCGTGCAGTTACGTTCCATTCACCGCCCAGTGGCATGGCTAGTTTTCAGCGCCATCGTCCTCACAATTTTCATTGACATGTCCTGGCGGCCACCCGTTGTTTTGGCTGAGGCAAATGGCTCTGGTTCCCTGATTGGCGACAACATTGAGGCACAAGTGAGTTTCAACGCTCCGCCCACAAAAGACCCGTGTTCGTGGCACGTTGTTACAAGCGTTACTGCAACTCCGGGTCCGTCATCTGGGCCAATAACTATTCGCAGTCGTAACGGAATTGAAGATGTGTTGTATGTGCGTCGTTGCCCAACAAGCCAATCGTTGCATTGGATTCCACAATCAACATCTGTTCGCGTTGCTCAACATTCAGAAAACAAAGTGTCACGTCTTGTCAACATGTTGCTCATCAAAACTGCACCGCCATCAAACAAAATGGTTGTCAACGTTGGCACCTGGTTTTG
Organism: Actinomycetota bacterium; assembly: GCA_009705865.1. Taxonomy (GTDB): domain Bacteria; phylum Actinomycetota; class Acidimicrobiia; order Acidimicrobiales; family Ilumatobacteraceae; genus UBA2093. The sequence continues at coordinate 9,225 of WLSJ01000048.1, forward strand.
GGTGCCACGCGCAATATGGAAATCAGTCAGCGTCACTGCATATATCCCAACCTCTGTCGGCCCTATCTCTGTCACCACAACAGCCGTTCCCACGTCACTGATCTATTCACCAGGCGACGGTCATGATCCGGTCACTTGCGCCGGACCTGGCATTGCATGGTCACGATCTCGCGGCGACGACGCAACCACTGACTGCATGTACACCTACACCTCTGCATCACACACCAGAGCTTCTGGCACATACGCGGCAAATACCGCAATTAAGTGGTCCGTAAGTTGGCGTTCAAATTTGGGCGTAGGTGGCCCTTTACCCAGCATCCGCACGGGTCTCACTACCCCAGTTCGGGTACTGGAACTGCAAGCATTGTCTCGATGACCCGTTCCGCCAATAACCTCGTGCGGTACCCCTGAAAGGCCCTAACGATGAATGACGACAAAGATCGCTTCCTTCTCGACCGCCGCTACACCGCAGCATTCGAGAATCTTGAAGACTCAGCTATTGCAAAATTGACAATGACACTCGAAGGTGACCTGCGCGACGGTTTCTCGCGCATTGTTGGTTTACCTGCAACAGCGTTTGATGACGAAACAACTCTTGGCGCACTTGTTCGCGACGGAATTGCAAAACGCCGCGCAGCTCATGACGCAGGTGTGGTTCTTGCAGAACCATGCACACAGTGGACCATTGAAAAACTTGGTGACTCATCAGAAGATCCTTCACTTGAAGAATTACACGCCGTGTTGCCAGAAGCACTCGAGAAGTTTGGCCTTGACGCAGTGCGTCTCATGGTCATTCAGTACTCGCGTTCACTCAAAGGTTTCCGTTTGCTTGTTGCATCAGATGAGCGTTTCGCGCCATCAGGTCCTGCACCAACTACTGCAGTGCGTGAAATTGATGAAGCTGCTCAGGCTGCAAAGCGTGAGGCACGCAAAGCCCGCAAGGCTGAAGAAAAAGCCGCAAAGGTTAAGCAGCAGGGTCGCCGCTAGCTAAAACTCTCAGAGAAATGTCAGCGTGTCACCCACGGAAACTTTTCCGGGCGTAACGATGCGGGCGTACACGCCCACTGCTTGATTCAAGTCGCGCACAACATGGCGCATAATGGTTCGATCTTCAGGAATCGCATCGTTGATGCGGCGTGTAATCATGACGCAGCGTGGACATGGGTCAAGAAACTCAACAACAGCTGAACCTAACTGCCCCGTACGGCCCTTCCAAGAAAACTCTGGATGACCGAGCTCGTCTGGTGTGTCAATCACAATGCTGGGGCGAAACCGCAATATGTCGATGACAGATTCTGGTAACGCAGTGCGTAACGCATCAAGAGCAGACGTTGTCATCACCATCAATGGCCAGCAATCATGATGTGTTCCGGGTGGCGATTCGAATTCAGCGACTTCAGGTGGGAATACTGAAAAATCAGGAAGCGGTTCATCTTCTGTCCGACCAAAAATTCCGCGCAACTCTGCCATCACGTCTGTTGAATCAGATGGTCCACGCCGAAAGTGTTCCAGCGCCCCGTCAATAGGTAACGACTCGAGCGACACCGAGCGGCCAAGCGCTGCAGATAGTGCAACATCAACGAGCGTGTCATCGCTTCTGATTTCGTCACCGTTTGGCAACGTAATAACCACGTGAGTAGAACTTTCATCGGCCGGGCGAGCAGAAAACTGCATCAACTCGCCTATCTTTTTCGCACCGCGAATACCACCGCGTTCATTGTCTCTCACAGCCCAGTGACGATCTCCAACAATTCCAAGCAGAGACAGAGAAACAAAGTCGACGTCAACGCCGATCATTGATTTAACGGGGTATCTCCAGATTTGTGACACCCTCATCAGAAGAACTCTACTTGTAGTAAGGGTTTGAACCCGCTGCGTGGTCAGTGATGTCACGCACTTTAAGAACACCGGGCACCTGTTCAACCAACGTTGTTTGCACACCATCAAGCATGGTCATCTTGCTCATCGAGCAACCATGGCAGCCGCCGCCCATTGTGAGGTACGCAACACCTTCGGTGTCGTGGCCCACGAAAGTTACGAAGCCACCATGCGCTGCAAGTGATGGGTTTACGTCAACTGAAATCACTGCTTCAATAGCTGCCGAGAATTCATCATCGTTTACAAGACCTTCAATCATTGCTGCTGGTGGCTTGTTCGGATTACGAATAATGAGTCCTTGACGCTCTGAGTAATCAAGCGTTGCGCCGTTGATGAATTCGAAGCTGGCGAGCGGAATAATCACCTTGAGTCCATTGATTGTGCGCACTTCATCAGAGAATGCAGCTTGCGTCACAATTTCAAATGACAAGTCGTACTTGAACTCTTCACCAGGCGCAGCCATGACTTCAAGACGAAGTCCGAGACGTTCTTTTTCTGGTTCTTCATCACGAAGAATCTTGAGTTGAACGAGTGCCTCGTCCGTGATCTCAATAATGGTGTCAGTGTTTTGGGGGGCAAGTGGGCTCACGTGGTGAAGGCTATCTACTAGTAGGGGCACCAAACACGACGAACGACGTTATTGGCCTACCCGCAGGCTAGAACCGCCACCGTCAACTTGTATGCGTTGCCCTGTGATGTAACTGGCTGCAGGAGAACAGAACCACAGCACGGCGTTTGCGATGTCTTCTGGCTGACATACACGACCAAACGGGGCAGCTTCATCCATAGAGCGAAGATCATCCATTTCGCGACGCCCAGTGATGGCGCGAGCGAGGCGCACACCCATATCGGTCTCTACAAGACCTGGCGCAACAATATTCACGCGAATGTTGTTCGGCCGTTCTTCTTTGGCCAACGTGAGAGCTAGTGCTTCCATTGCAGCTTTCCCCATGTTGTACGGCGCACCATTGGCAGACATACCTGATGTTGCAACTGACGAAATAAACACAATGTCACCACGACCACGAGTGCGCATTGACGGAATCAACGCACGACATAACTGGTGTGGCCCAAGCGCATGAGTTGCAACCAACTGCCACAGTTCTTCAGGCTCTGTATCAGCAACGCTGCGTCCCTTTGATGCAATGCCGCCATTTAGAATTGCAATGTCAATGCCGCTGTGCACAGACAAGACGTCTTTTACCAACGCAACGTTCTCTGCTGGAATGTCATTTGATCCTTGGTGAATAGTGGCAAGTCCGCCTGCATCAAGAATTGCTCGTTGCGTTTCTTCAGCAGCTTCCTTATCACGTCGATAATTAATGGCAACAG
>WLSJ01000049.1 GCA_009705865.1 Actinomycetota bacterium
CACTGGTGTTGTCACATTTAATCCGTTGTCAACATTTACTGGTCAGGTACAGACGCCTGTTACATACCAAGTAAAAGATTCTCTTGATAGGTATGTGAGTTCAACCTTGACGCCAACTGTTGGCCCACCACCAGTACCAACCGCGACTGCGGATGCGTTAACAAGTGGATATGACACGAACCAGACGTATACGCCAACTTCTAATGACACAGCCGGCGCACCAGATTTCCCAATTTCGGCGACGTCGGTGAAGTTGTGTGGCCTTGCCGATTCTTCAGCAACGCCGCCTGTGGCAGCGGAAACTCCAAACACTTGTTCAAAGACTTCGTTGACTGTTCCTGGTGAAGGTACTTACACGGTTAATGGTGATGGTTCGGTCACGTTTGATCCGTTGCCATCGTTTACTGGCCAGGCACAGACACCGGTCAAGTATCAGGCGAAAGATTCTCTTGATAGGTATGTGAATTCGACAATCACGCCAACTGTTGGCCCACCACCAGTACCAACCGCTACTCCTGACGCGATCACTGATGCGTATGACGCGAACCAGGCGTATTCACCAACTTCTAATGACACAGCCGGCGCACCAGATTTCCCAATTTCGGCGACATCGGTGAAGTTGTGTGGCCTTGCTAATTCTTCAGCAACGCCGCCTGTGGCAGCACAGACACCAAACAGTTGCGATAAGACTTCGTTGACTGTTCCTGGTGAAGGTACATATACCGTGAACGCCAACGGCACTATCACGTTTGATCCGTTGCCGACATTTACGGGCCAGGTACAGACGCCTGTTACGTATCAAGCGAAGGATTCGTTGAATCGTTTCGTCAATACCACGATCACGCCAACTGTTGGCCCACCACCAGTACCAACCGCTACTCCTGACGCGATCACTGATGCGTATGACACGAACCAGACCTACACGCCATTAGGTAATGACACAGCCGGCGCACCAGATTTCCCATTGTTAACGACGTCGGTGAAGTTGTGTGGTCTCGCGAATTCTTCAGCAACGCCGCCTGTGGCAGCGGAAACTCCAAACACTTGTTCAAAGACTTCGTTGACTGTTCCTGGTGAGGGTACGTATACCGTGAACGCGAACGGCACTGTCACGTTTGATCCGTTGCCATCGTTTACGGGTACGGCGCAGACGCCTGTGCGCTACCAAGCTAATGACTCTCTCGACAGATATGTAAACACCACTATTACTCCTACGGTGAATAACCCGCCAGGTCCTGTGGCGGTACCCAATACGTCGAGCGGCGACTACAACGTCAACCAAACAATTGACCCATTGGCCAACGACAGTCCGAGCTCTGCTGATTTCCCGTTTGTTGCTACATCGGTGAAGCTATGCGGACTTGCAGATAACACAGTTACTCCGGCTGTACCGGCAGAGACACCAAACGGTTGCTCGAAGACGACGGTGACTGTTCCTGGTGAAGGTACATATACGTTGGATGCGACTACTGGTGTGGTGACGTTTGATCCGTTGCCTTCGTTTACTGGTCAGGTACAAACACCGGTCAAGTATCAGGTGAAGGATTCACTAGATAGATATGTGAACTCAACAATCACTCCTACTGTTGGCCCGCCACCCGTGCCAACTGCTTCGCCTGATGCGATTACTGATACTTATGACAAGAATCAGGTTTATACACCAACTGCTAATGACACTAAGGGTGCGGCTGATTTCCCAATTGTTGCCACGACTGTGAAGTTGTGTGGCGCTGATAACCCAGCGACGCAATCTGTTGATGAGTCTGTTCCTCCGAACTGCAATGCTGCATCTCTGACGGTTGCTGGTGAAGGCACTTACACCGTTGATCCTGTCACGGGTGATGTCGCCTTTAATCCGTTGCCATCGTTTACGGGTCTGGCGACACCAGTGAAGTATCAGGTTGCTGACACGTTGGGTCGTGTTGCAAACTCGACAATCACTCCAACTGTTGGGCCGCCGCCAGTACCGACTGCTTCGCCTGATGCGATTACTGATGCCTATGACAAGAATCAGGTCTACACACCAGTAACTAATGACACTAAGGGTGCTGCTGATTTCCCATTTGTCGCTACGACTGTGAAGTTGTGTGGCGCTGATAACCCAGCGACGCAATCTGTTGATGAGTCTGTTCCTCCGAACTGCAATGCCACGTCGTTAACTGTTACTGGCGAGGGCACCTACACGGTTAACCCTGACGGCACTGTCACGTTTGATCCGTTGCCAACATTTACTGGCACCGTTGTGACCGTTGTGAAGTATCAGGCAACAGACACCTTGGGCCGCATAACGAACTCAACAATCACACCAACCGTTACTCCTCCGACAGCACCTACCGCAGCACCTGAAACAAAGTCAGTTCTTCCTGGGGGCACGGTTGCCTTCACCACTATTACTGGTGGTTCTGGCCTTGCAACAGGTACAGGGCTTGCAACTACTGGAGCGACTGCTACTTGTTTAATAAACCCAGCGACTACTGCATGCGGCACTGGGTTTACTAACAGTGACGGAACCTGGTCAATCAATCAAGCAACGGGTGTTGTCACATTCGTAGCAGCTAATCCGTTGGCTGAAGGCATAAAGACCCCTGTGACATATCGCGTCACAGACGTCACTGGTCAGACCGCGACAAGCACGTTGACACCTATTGTTCCGCCACCACCAGTGGCCAATAACGACACGTCAACTGGCGCCTACGACACGAACCAAACAATCAATCCTTTGACAAATGACAAATCTGGTGATGCTAGTGCTCCACTTGTTCCTGCATCAGTGAAGTTGTGTGGTGCCGATAACCCGGCGACGCCAACTGTTGATGAATCAGTTGCTCCGAACTGCAATGCCACAACTTTGGTTGTTCCTGGTGAGGGTACATACACGGTGAACCCGACAACTGGTGTTGTGACATTTGATCCGCTACCAACGTTCACGGGAACCGCAACGCCGGTGCCGTATCAGGTCACGGACTCTGTGGGCAGAACTGTTACCGCCACAATCACTCCGAGTGTGACGCCACCGCCAGTTCCTACCGCAACACCGAACACCGGCAGAAACGCCTATGACACAAACCAAGTAGTGAATCCAGTTACAAACGACACTCCTGGAGCTCCGACTGCAACGTTTGTGCCAACATCGGTGAAGTTGTGTGGCGCCGATGACCCAGCGACGCTAACTGTTGATGAATCTGTTGTCCCGAACTGCAATGCCACAACTTTGGTAGTTCCGGGTGAGGGTACATACACGGTGAACCCGACAACTGGTGTTGTGACGTTTGATCCGCTGCCATCGTTCAAGGGAACTGCGACACCGGTGACATACCAAGTCACAGATATTTTGAATCGCACTGCGTCTTCAACAATTACGTTGACCGTTGATCCTCCACCGGCACCCACAGCGACTCCGGAGACAAAAATCGTGCTGCCAGGCTCGTCAGTTGCATTTACCAACACAACCGGCACAGCTGGTTTAGCTACAGGAACCGGACTCGTAACAACTGGCCCAACAGCCACATGCTTGTTTACTCCTGCTACCACAACGTGTGATTCAGATAACTCTGTTGAGATAACCGGAGTAGGCACGTACGTGCTTAACCCTGCAACTGGCGTTGTTACCTTTACCGCTCTCAGTTCTGCAATGTCTGGTAATCAACCGTCAATCACATATCGGGTCACAGACATCACTGGTCAAACTGCAACAAGCACATTGACACCAATTATTCCTGCCCCGCCTGCAGCGACAAATGATGTGTCGTCTGGCCCGTATGACACGAATCAAGCCATCAGTCCATTGACTAATGATTCATTTAGTTCGCTTGCTCTTGCTTCAAAAGCCACATTGCGCTTGTGCGGTATTGATGACCCTGCAACATCAGGTGTCAATGAAACTGAGACACCAGACAATTGCTCGAAAACTTCCCTGATTGTGCCTGGCCAAGGCAGTTTCACTGTGAATACAACCACTGGTGTTGTGACGTTTGATCCGGAACCTACGTTTGTCGGAACAGCTACACCTGTTGGGTACCAAGTGGCTGATGTGCTTGGCCGCTATGTAGACGCAACGATTACTCCGACCGTCGCACCACCAGGTGCACCGATTGCAACACCAGAGACAAAGTTGGTACTTCCTGGCGCCACCATTACGTTTACTCCAATAACAGGAACATCTGGTTTGGCTACCGGAACCGGACTTGCAACAACTGGTTCAACAGCTACGTGTTTGTTCACTCCTGGTACCACAACATGTGACGCTGATAATTCGATCACGATTGTTGGTGAAGGAACATGGACACTTGATCCTGCGACAGGGGTAGTCACGTTTACTGCTTCTGCCACAATCATGCCTGGAACAAAAACGCCCGTGACGTACCGAGTGACAGACGTTGCGGGTCAAACTGCCACAAGCATCTTGACGCCCATTGTTCCGTCACCACCAGCGGCAACGAACGACACATCCTCTGGCCCGTATGACACGAATCAAACGATCAGCCCATTGGCCAACGATTCATTTAGTTCGCTTTCACCTGCAGTGATTTCAACAATCAAGTTGTGCGGGGTGGATCCTGCACAAAAGCCAAATGATTGTGACAAGACAGTTGTTGTTGTGCCGAATGAAGGTACATACACATTGAATGCGAACGGCACAGTGACGTTTGATCCTTTGCCCACTTTCGTTGGCACTGCAACTCCGCTTGGTTATCAAGTGCAAGACACCGTTGGCCGCTATGTGAACGCAACAATCTCCCCAACTGTTGCTGCGCCACCTATTCCAGCAGCAACGCAAGACACAGGAACTGCAAAGCAAGGCAAAACTATTGTTCTGACTCCGTGGCTAAACGACACAGCAGGAACAGTGCCATCAGACCCTGCGACCAAAGTGTCGCTCGTGCCAACAAGCATTCGCTTGTGCCCACTTTCAACGGTGGTTTCAACGGATGTCATTTCAACTGCGCAATCAAACCCGGCGTGTACCTTGACGAAGTTAACGACTGTTGACGGCACCTATACGGTCGACACAAAAACGGGCAAAGTGACATTTGTTCACAAGAAGGGATTTGTGGGCACCGTTACTCAACCCGTGACGTACCAGATTGCAAACAATTGGGATGGAGTTACGACCCCTCAAGTAACAACAAGCCAATTGATTCCAACGATTATTGGTGAGGTCGCGGCCGCGCAGAGAATTGCAAACTCGGTTTCAATTGGAGACAAGGTGTGGCGAGATCTCAACGGAAACGGTAAACAAGGCGCTGCCGACTTTGGTATTGCTGGAGTCAAAGTCACGTTGTTTACTGCTAAGGGCAAACCAGTAGTTGACCTGCTCGGCAAGACAGTCACGTCTCTACGTACTGATAAAGATGGAAAGTATCTGTTCACGAATTTGCCAGCTGGGCAATACAAAGTGGTTGTCACGTACCCGCCAAAATTCAGGTCGACCATTCCGAATCGCGGACCCCGCGATAAGGACTCATCCACGTATCAAGCCAAGTCGAAGGTTCTAGCCCTTGGCCAGTCTGATCTGTCACTTGGCTTTGGAATGGTGCCGCTCATGACCTCAGGACTTGCTCATACCTTGTAGGAATCTGCTCCTTGTGGCCGAGCAGTGGAGAATATTGATGTCCGACCGCAATTCATCGGGGCTTGATGTGCCCCGTTGGGTAAGGTTTCCTTCGTGATTCTGTCTGACCGTGACCTCCGTACCGAACTGGCCGCTGGCCGCATCATCATCGAGCCATTCGATGAGGCGTGCGTGCAGCCAAGCAGCATCGATATCAAGGTGCACAACTTGTTTCGGGTGTTCCGCAATCACACAGCCGGCATCATCGACGTGAAGAAAGACATGACGGATCTCACCGAACTGGTGGACATTCCCCTTGATGGCGTCTTCATTTTGCACCCGGGCGAATTTGTCCTTGGTTCCACCCTTGAGCGCGTGGCTGTACCGAACGACTTGGTGGCACGCGTTGAGGGCAAGAGCTCACTTGGTCGCCTTGGCCTTCTTATCCATTCCACCGCTGGTTTTATTGACGCTGGCTTCGATGGTCACGTCACATTGGAATTGGCAAATGTCGCCAACCTTCCGATCACCTTGTATCCCGGCATGAAGATTGGCCAAATCAGTTTCATGAAGATGACATCGCCTGCAGAGAATCCGTACGGATCTGGTGCAAAGGGTTCGAAGTATCAGGGACAACGCGGCCCAACCCCGTCGCGTTATTTTGAGAATTTTCAGTAATGATCCCCAAAGACATCAAGCAGTCAGACAAGCTTGAACACGTTCTCTATGACATTCGTGGACCAGTGCTGGAAGAAGCAAAGCGCCTAGAAGAACAAGGTCACCGCATTACCAAATTGAACATTGGTAACCCTGCGCCATTTGGTTTTGAAGCACCACCTGAAATTCTGGTTGATGTTATTCGTAACTTGCAGGAATCGCAGGGCTATTCCGATTCGCAAGGTATTCGTTCTGCACGAACTGCAGTTGTGCAGCATTACCAAACAAAAGGTATTGACATCACAGACCCTGATGATATTTGGCTGGGCAATGGTGTCAGTGAACTTATTCAGTTGTCACTAAATGCATTGCTTAATGGTGGCGATGAAGTTCTGATTCCTGCACCGGATTATCCGCTGTGGACTGCGTCAACAAGTCTCGCTGGTGGAACGCCAGTGCACTATTTGTGTGATGAAGACAATGAATGGAATCCGAATCTTGATGACATTCGTTCGAAAATTACGAAGAGAACTCGCGCCATAGTTGTTATTAACCCGAACAACCCAACTGGTGCTGTGTACAGCAAGAAAATCTTGCGCGAAATTGCTGACTTGGCTATTGAGCACAACCTTGTTGTGTTTGCAGACGAAATCTACGACAAGATTTTGTACGGAGACGCTGTGCACCACACGTTTGCTGCGCTTGCACCTGACTGTCTTGTCTTTACATTTAACGGATTATCAAAGGCATATCGCTTAGCTGGCTTCCGCTCTGGCTGGATGATGGTGACTGGCCCGCGTAAGCATGCCGCTAGCTATATCGAAGGCATTCAGATGCTGACGAACATGCGCTTGTGCGCCAACGTGCCAGCACAACATGCAATTCAAACTGCATTGGGTGGACGCCAAAGTATTGAAGATCTGTTGCTTCCTGGTGGACGTTTGCTTGCACAACGCGATGCTGCGGTTACCGCATTACGGGCGATTCCGGGTGTCAGCGTGGTTGAACCCAAAGGCGCACTATATGTGTTTCCGAAAATTGATCAAAAGATGTACCCCATCAAAGATGATCGCCAGTTCGTTCTTGATTTCTTGCGGGCAGAACACGTGTTAGTGGTGCAGGGCTCAGGCTTTAACTGGCCAAGCACAGATCACTTGCGCATTGTCACCTTGCCGTGGGCAAAAGATTTAACAGAGGCCATTGGCCGCCTGGGTAATTTCTTGTCGACGTACGTTCCCCCTAAATAGGGAAGTACTTATTCGCCGACTGAACCGGCGAGTGGTGCGTTCTGGTTAGCCAGATTGCGCTCGCCGTTTTCCAACGCATCAAGCAAGTGGATTGCAATGTCAGCAACCTTCACGTCTGACTCTTCCTTGCCAGCAGCCTTTACGCCGTCGTCAAGCATGATGTAACAGAATGGGCACGCTGTAGCAACGCGGCTTGCGCCAGTGCTGATTGCCTCTTGTGCACGCTCATCGTTCACCTTGGTGCCGATTGACTCTTCCATCCACATACGAGCACCACCGGCGCCACAGCACATACCTTGTGTGCCGTTACGAGGCATCTCAACAATTTGTACGCCCTTGATAGAGCCAACAATTTTACGAGGGGCCATGTACACGTCATTGTGGCGACCGAGGTAGCACGAGTCGTGATACGTGATGCGATCTTCTAGAGATGCGTTACGAATATCAAGTTTGCCGGTGTCGATGAGGTGTTCGAGAAACTCACTGTGGTGAATAACTTCGTAGTTACCACCCAATTGTGGGTATTCGTTCTTCAATGTGTTGAAGCAATGTGGGCACTGCGTAATGATTTTCTTAACGCCCATGCCGTTCAGCATTTCAATGTTTGGCAGTGCAAGCATCTGGAACAAGTACTCGTTACCTGAACGACGTGCAGAGTCTCCTGTGCACATTTCGCTTGGTCCGAGAATTGCAACATCAATATCAGCGCGCTCAAGCAGTTTGGCCATGGCCTGCGTTACTTTTTTGTTCTTGTCATCGAATGAACCGGCACAGCCAACCCAGTACAAGTACTCATGGTTGAAAGCAGCACCAGGGTCTACAACGTCAACGTTGAGGTCTTTAGCCCAATCAGCACGATCATCTTGGTTCATGCCCCATGGGTTGCCTTGGTTTTCCATGGCGCGATATGCGTTACCAAGTTCAGCTGGGAAATTACTTTCCATCAGTGACAAGTAACGACGCATGTCGAGAATCTTGTCGAGGATTTCAATGTTGACCGGGCAGATTTCATCACATGCGCGACATGTGGTGCATGACCATACTTCTTCTGCGGTGATGCGCTCGAACAATGAGTTAGCACCAATCTTGATTTCAGAGTCAATAGATAGTGGTGGAGTAACGGAACCATGTGCTGCAGTAGCTGCCATGATTTCGCCTGTCTTCAAAACTATTTCGCGAGGGTCAAGTGGCTTACCAGTTGCATGTGCAGGGCACACACTTGTGCAACGACCACACATGGTGCATGAGTCTGTATCAAGAAGCTGCTTCCATGTGAAGTCTTCAACAACTGCTGCACCGAATGTCTCAAGTGAAGTCTCGGTGAGGTTTGGCATTGCGCGCATTGCGCCCTTTGGACGATCACGATCTTTGAGATACATGTTCAGCGGTGATGTGAAGATGTGGCGCAACATTGTCAGTGGCAACAACGCAAGGAAGCCAATGAATGCAATGACGTGCGATACCCACATTGCTTGATGCCAATTTTCAAGAGCGTGCAATGAGGCACCGTCAACAAGTTGTGACAGTGGGTACCCAATGAATGACCAACTCTCGAAGGCCATGTTCTTGCCTTCAGCAGTGCTGACAGCGATACGGAACATTTCTGCACCAAAACCAGAAAGACCAATTAGCAACATGCAACCAAGAATGATGCCGTGCTCGGCCTTTGTCTTGATGCGAATGCGATACGGGCGTTGTACATAACGACGAATAATTGCCCACACGACACCAATGGTGAACATGAGGCCGGCAAAGTCGCCGACCATGACATAACCCTGGTACACGCCGCCATGAAGGAACTTCAATGACTCTGGCAGTTGGTGGTCAACTTCAAGAACTGTGGTGACTCCCAAGAGAATGAGGAAACCGAAATACATCATGGAGTGCATGAGGCCAGCTGCACTGTCACGCAACAACGTACGCATGTACACACCTGCGCGGTAGTCAGCTAAACGGCGCTTGGCATTTTTCGGAGTAGTGCGACGACGGTCTGGCGCGCCACGTTCCCAGTTGCGCATGCGATCAGCAAACTTGAACGAACCCCAAATGAGCATGGCAGGAAGAATTGTGTAGAAGGCAGCTTGCAGGGGTCCGGGGATTCCTTCGAACACTTCGCGAGACATCTCAGATGTTCCGTGCCACTTGGTGAACTGCGGGATGATGCCCGAGAACAATGTGAACGTACCCATGCCAACGCCAATAGCGATGGAGAGTTGGTACGGGCGAAAACGCTTAGGCGTCTTCTCGGCAGGGGGTGCAGCGTGGGTGCTCATATCAGAGACAACGCTAGTGGGCATAGGGCCATGACACCCGATTTGAGAGGCTGTTGAGCCCCGTTAATGATCAGCCGTAATGGGCGCGGTCGAGTTCACGAACGCGAGTGGCAAGGGCCTTGAGCAACTTGCGAGAAATGGCAGGAATATTGTCGATTGCGCCTTTGAGGGCACGCTCTGAAACAACCAAAAGCCGAACATCGGTGTCTGCGATAACTGCTGCTGTGCGGGGGCCGTGGTCAATCAGTGAAAGCTCACCAACAACGGCTCCAACTTTTGCGGTACCAATCTTTTTGCCATTGCGCTTGATGGTGGCAGAACCTTCAAGAAGTACATATGCCTCACGACCGGTTTGACCCTGATCCATGATGATGCTTCCTGCTTTGAGAACACGTTCGGTGGAGTTCTTCACAACGAGTCCGAGTTCTTTCGCAGAACATTCTGAGAACAGTGGAATATTGCGGAGATGATCAACGTTGGATTTTGTACTTGCCATACCTCTGAGTGTACGCCAATTACATACTGCACAATTTACGCAGCGCTATTTTGCCTTTGCCTGATTCGCTACAGCATCCGTTGCTGCTTTGATTTTCTCGGCATCACCGAGGTATGTGACCTCATTCACGGCAAGCGAGTCTGACAATTTGTAGAGGCGGGGCACTCCGGTTGGAATGTTCAATTCGGCAATGTTCTCGGGCGAAATGTTCTCAAGAGCCATCACCAATGCGCGCAGTGAATTTCCGTGAGCTGCAACTAACACGTTCATGCCCGCACGCAATTGAGGAACAACGGTGGCGTGAAAATGTGGAACCACTCGGTCGACAACATCTTTCAAACATTCTGTTGCAGGCAGTGACGAGCGATCAATCAATCTGTAGCGCGCATCATTGGCAGGGTGCTCAGGGCTTGAAAGATCAACAGCAGGTGGCGGTACGTCGTAACTGCGGCGCCAGATTTTTGTTTGGGCTTCGCCGTGCTGAGCAGTGGTGGCTGCTTTGTCTAAACCTTGCAATGCGCCATAGTGACGCTCGTTCCATTTCCAGTGGCGCTCAACTGGTAGCCACACTTGGCCCATTCCAGAAAGCGCCAAATGACAGGTCATGACAGCGCGCGTTAATAGAGAGGTATGAGCGACATCGAATACCAGGCCAGCTGCGGCCATGGTGGGGCCAGCTGCCGCCGCCTCGCTTTCGCCCTGAGCCGACAGGGGCACGTCGTGCCAGCCAGTAAAGAGGTTCAGTTCATTCCACGTACTTTGACCGTGGCGAAGGAGGACGAGATTGCCGAGCACCCCTTCATCGTAGGTCTGGAGCCGTGACGGCAGGGAAATCTGAGTGAAACCCCCGCCAATACTGGGGTGTGACAAATGCTGAGTCACTATGTATCAACTTTCCTGCTTCGCAGGTTGGTATCTCTGCTGCTTCCCCTTATTGTGATGTCACCCCACCCGTATCCGGCCTCCCGCCGGAACTAAGTACAGGAGACATAACCCCATGGCAAAAGCAGTCGGAATCGACCTCGGAACCACCAACTCAGTCGTTGCAGTTCTCGAGGCTGGCGAACCAGTCGTCATCCCCAACTCAGAAGGTGCCCGCACCACGCCGTCCATCGTCGCTTTCTCAAAAGCCGGTGAAGTTCTTGTTGGTGAAGTGGCAAAGCGTCAAGCCATCACCAACCCTGATCGCACGTTCCGCAGCATCAAGCGCCAGATGGGAACCACATGGACCTCTGAAGATATTGATGGCAAGAAGTACACACCGCAAGAAATCAGCGCCCGCACACTGATGAAGTTGAAGCGTGATGCTGAGGCGTATCTCGGTGACACAGTCACAGATGCCGTCATCACAGTTCCTGCATATTTCGACGATGCACAGCGCACCGCAACAAAAGAAGCTGGTGCAATTGCCGGCCTCAATGTTCTGCGCATCATCAACGAACCAACCGCAGCAGCACTTGCATACGGTCTCGACAAATCAGAACAAGACGAAACCATTCTGGTATTCGACCTTGGTGGCGGAACATTCGACGTTTCAGTTCTTGAAATTGGTGACGGCGTGTTTGAAGTAAAGAGCACACACGGTGACACACACCTTGGTGGAGACGACTGGGACCAGCGCATCATTGACTGGTTGACACAACAGTTCAAGAGCGCGCACGGTATTGATCTTGCACAAGATCGCATGGCTGTACAGCGCTTGAAAGAAGCTGCTGAAAAAGCAAAGATTGAATTGTCACAAACACAACAGACACAAATCAACTTGCCGTTCATTACCGCAACAGCAGAAGGCCCATTGCACCTTGATGAATCTTTGACACGTTCAAAGTTCCAAGAAATGACTGCAGATCTTGTCGAGCGTTGCCGCGTGGCATTTGATCAGGCCATCAAAGATGCTGGCCTTACAAAGAGCCAAATCGACCACGTCATCTTGGTCGGCGGTTCAACTCGTATGCCAGCAGTACAAGAACTTGTGTTCAACATGACAGGCAAAGAGCCAAACAAGTCTGTGAACCCAGACGAAGTTGTTGCCATCGGTGCAGCTGTTCAGGCTGGAGTATTAAAGGGTGACGTTAAAGACATCTTGTTGCTTGACGTGACACCGTTGTCTTTGGGTATCGAAACCAAGGGCGGCGTTATGACAAAACTCATCGAGCGCAACACAACAATTCCTACACGTCGTACTGAAGTGTTCACCA
>WLSJ01000005.1 GCA_009705865.1 Actinomycetota bacterium
CAGGCGCCAAAGCAATGTCGATTCTTATGGGTGAAGCAGATATTTATGTGCACGATGGCGGCATGTACCAATGGGATTCTGCTGCTCCTGCCGCAGTGGCAATGGCAGCAGGGCTTCACGTGAGCCGTCTTGATGGTTCCCCGCTTGAATACAACACACCAGATACTTGGCTGCCAGATTTTTTTGTGTGTCGCCCTGAATACACCGATGCAATCTTGCATGCAATTTGGGGTCGCGACCCTCGCTAATCCCACTTCGGTGTGTGTTCACCGAGATTTGGCACAGGACCATACGTGGGTGTGTATCCATCGAAATCAACAGGCGAATTCACTGCGCGATATGGCGCTTCGCCTGGCTGCGGGGTCATGTTGATAAATGCTCCCGACGCAATGACTTGAGGGTCATTGATTGCTTCAGGAATTGAATTCAATGGTGCCCACCACACTTCTTCTTTATCAAAACGTGATGTCCAATGCGCATAATCCTGTGTTGCGAAGTGCGCGTCAAGAACAGTGATTAGTTCTTCAGTATTAATGGCTCGAGCTCGAGCGTTCTTGAAATTCTCCACCGTGGCTAGATCTGTACGATCAATTGCAGTTAACAAGCCGGGCCAATGACGGTCCCCTTCAAGGCCAAGTAACCAAAATGCGCGACCATCAGCACAGCGATAACAATTCACTTGTGGTGCAGGGTTGCGATGTCGTGGTCGCGTGCTCTGGCGCTTGCCGAACCGAAGATACACGCCGAAATCCCACCCGATTGTGTAAATACCAGTGCGCAGCAAACTGGTGGACACGATGCGTCCCTTGCCCGTTCGTTCTCTGTCAAACAACGCAGCCATTACTCCAGAGGCAAGTGACATTCCCGTGGTGTGATCACCTTGGCCGCTGCGAATGGCTGGTGGCATTTCGTCAGGTGCCACCGTGGTGTGCGCTAGTCCACTGCGCGCCCAAAATGCCCCAATGTCATACCCTGCTTTGTCAACATCAGGACCTTCAAGCCCATAGCCAGTAATGATGCCGTAAATCAGACGAGGAAATTTCTTTGTCAGTGTTTCGGCGTCAAGTCCAAGACGTTGCAATCCTGCAGGTCGCACATTTGTTACAAAAATGTCCGCCTCACTAATGAGGCTCATCATTGTGGCCAAGTCATCATCACTGCGAAGATCAAGCACAACAGAACGTTTCCCACGGTTGTCAATCTCAAACGGCGGGACTCCGACTTGATCTGCGACACCCAATGCGCCGAACACTGCTCGTTGCGGATCACCAGCGGGTGGCTCTACTTTGAGAACGTCTGCGCCCCAGTCAGCAAACAAACCAGTCACTGCGGGCCCAGCCACCCAAACTCCTAGTTCAACAACTTTGACCCCGTGTAATGGTGCGTTCGACATCTGATTCCCCCGTGCGCATTGTGCGACTACTCATTGTGTCGCATTTCGCTCCCACAAAGCGTGTGGGAGCGTCTCTCCACGGCAGAATGATTCGATGACTGAACGACCAATTGACCTTTCGTGGGGCAATTTCTCTGAATCTGGCCCCTGGGTTCTCGACCGCGACACCATTGCTTGGTCACGAGTAGCCGTTGTTCTGCGCACAGCAGCTCAAAAAGAAGTTCCATTTCTCATTCGCGCACGACGAGTACCGCCGCTAGGTCGACTGCTTGTCGTCGTTGCTCATCTTGGTTGGGCTCTGTTGCCATGGTTCGTTCAGAAAAAGCGCAACAAATTTTCAACACCTGAAGAGTCGCGCTCATACATGTCCCTACGGTTGCGCACAGCTATTGAAAAACTTGGCGCTACATATATCAAGCTTGCGCAAATTATTTCCAGCGGTGAGGGTTTGTTTCCAGCAGAACTTGTCAACGAATTTAAGAAATGTCGTGACCAAGTTCCACCACAGCCATGGGACACCGTAAAACTCATCGTTGAACAAGATCTTGGTGCCCGTCTTGAAGATGTGTTCACTACGTTTGAACAAGAATCTCTCGCCGCTGCATCCATTGCGCAGGTTCATCGGGCAACATTGCTAACCGGTGAAGATGTTGTAGTCAAAGTACAGCGAGCTCAAGTATCTGAACTTGTTCGTCGCGACCTTCGTGTCATGGCATGGATTGCACCATTCATGATTGGTCGCATCAAAGTTGCAGCACTCGCGAACCCACCAGCACTTGTTGAGCTCTTTGCCGAAACCATCGTGGAAGAACTTGACTTCCGCATGGAAGCGTCAAACATGATCGATGTTTCCATTATGTTGCACGATCTCAATCAAGAGGCATACATCGTGCCTCGTCCTCACCCAACACTTGTCAAGCGCCGCGTCCTCGTGATGGAACGTTTGCAGGGCTTCAACTTTGATGATGTTGAAGGCATGCAAGCTGCCGGTATCGATACTGAACAGGTCATCAAGGCCGGAATGATCTCCTTTATGGAAGGTGCACTTATTCATGGCATCTTCCATGGCGATCTGCACGGTGGAAACCTCTTTGTGTTGTCAGATGGACGTACAGCATTGCTCGACTTCGGCATCGTGGGTCGCCTCACCACTAAACGTCGCCTTGCATTTATGCGTCTCATGCTTGGTGCAACAACAAATGACTTGCACAGTCAAGTGTCTGCACTGCGAGACCTTGGTGCACTTCCCCATGACACCGATATTGATGCAGTGATTCGTGATCTCGGCCTGGACCAACCAACCATTGATCCCACATCGCTCGACGGCGAAGAACTTGTGGCCGAAGTGCAGCGCATTGTAAAAGCCCTTCTTGCCTATGGTGCAAAATTGCCAAAAGAACTCATGTTGTATGTCAAGAACATGGTGTTCTTAGATGGTGCCATTGCTCGCCTTGCCCCAGACCTCGACATCATCGGCGAACTCACCAATATTTCTTTTACTTTCATGCAACGCCACGGTGCCCGCCTGTCAGAAGAGTTGGGCGTTGATATGAGCACAGTCGAAGTTGACATGGGAAGCCTGAAGGCAGGTCTTGGCGTCGACGAATCTACTGAGTCCATGACCTACCGCCAATTGCAGGAGCGTCGCGACCTCATTCAAAAGCGCATGCGCGACCACATCACTAACTAGCACTATCGGCAAGACTGTAGTTGTGAGACTTATCGTTGCGCGCTGCACAGTTGAATACGCAGGCCGCCTAGAAACCCGCTTACCGGAAGCACTTCGACTCGTCATGGTGAAAGCCGATGGTTGCGTTGCGATCCATTCTGATGGTGGCGCATACAAACCTCTCAACTGGATGACAGCGCCGAACGTTATTGAAGAGAACACTGACCATTGGATTGTTCGCAACCCCAAAGGTGAGGCAATGACAATCACCTTTCACGAGATATTTCATGACAGTGATCATGTCTTTGGCGAAGACCCAGGACTTGAAAAAGATGGCGTAGAAAAACAACTGCAAGAACTACTTGCTGCATCACCCGAGGCAATGGAACCAGGCCTTACTCTGATTCGCCGCGAACATTACACAGCGCTTGGCCCTGTTGACATTTTATGCAAAGACTCTGCCGGCAACACAGTTGTGATTGAAGTGAAACGTCGCGGAGAAATTGACGGCGTTGAACAACTCACCCGTTACCTAGTTGACCTCGCAAACGATCCATCGCTTGGCACTCTTCGCGGAATGTTCGTGGCCCAAAGCATCAAACCCCAGGCTCGTACGCTTGCCGAATCACGTGGCATCACGTGTGTTGAAGTGAATTACGACGAGTTGCGGGGCCGCAAACCAGACGACTGGACCCTCTTTAGCTAACAGTTCTCACGGCTGGTCGTAGCCGTAAGTAGCCCTGTACTGTCTCCAATTATGCATTCCTTTGTCAATGTCCAAAATAAAGATGTCACTATCCGCGTGGCTGTTGAAGGCTCGGGCCCTCTGATCGTGTGCGTTCACGGTTGGCCGGAACTCTGGTACTCATGGCGTCACCAACTCTCCTACTTTTCTGAACGCGGTTACAAAGTTGCAGCCATTGATGTGCGTGGCTACGGCGGTAGTTCACAGCCCTACGACATTGCCGCTTATTCCATGCGCCATATTGCATCAGACGTCATCGCAGTAATCGATGCACTTGATGATTCTCCAACTCGGGCAAAGAATTCTCATGGTCAGGCCATTTTGTTTGGCCATGATTGGGGCGCACCCATCGTGTGGAACACATCAATTCTCCACCCCGAACACATTCGTGCGGTCGCTGGCCTCAGTGTTCCCTTTGGCGGTATTTCGAGCACTTCGTTTTTGGAAATTGCTGAATTGATTTACCAAGACAAGTTCTTCTATCAGCGATATTTCCAAGCCGAGGGTGTCGCAGAGGTAGAATTTGAAGCTGATATTGCCGCAAGTCTTCGCAAAACATACTTTGCGCTCTCAGGCAATGCACCGTTGAACACAATGCTGAAAAATAGACCTGTTGACGCACAGTTCCTCGACGATTTTATAGACCCAGATGTTTTCCCTGCATGGCTCACTGAAGCCGACCTTCAAGTTTTCATCGATGCATTCACCGCAACTGGTTTCAGAGGTTCGCTGAACAGATACCGAGCACAAGGTATCGACGCAGCCAATATGACTGAACACGTGGGTTCGTTTATTCCTCAACCGTCATTCTTTATTGGTGGCGAGAAAGACCCAGTCCGCGCGTTTGTGCCCGGCATGGACATGTACGAAAATGCTGGTCGCGCCGCAACAGATTTCCGTGGAACTGTAATTATCCCTGGCGTTGGTCACTGGGTGCAGCAAGAGGCTCCTCTCGAGACAAACATTGCTCTTGAGGGTTTCCTTTCACAGTTGTAGAAAAGCTGCCACCAGTGGATTAAGAAACCGTTGGTGTGGTTTTGCGATTCATCACGAATCCGACTATGCCAGTCAACAAGCCCAGAACAATTAGCACGATAAACCGAGTCACCATTGGGTCAGTAATGAACTGTGCAGCAGCTTTGAGTGCCGCCTTGTTGTCCGTTGACGACTGAGGAATGCGACTGCGTGCGACAAGAACCACTCCAAGGAAAATGACTCCACCGGAGAAAAGTCTGGTGCCCAATCGCAAGGTGCGTTGCCACTGACTTGCAACACTGAGGAACCACGCTGCAACTTGCAGAAGCAAACCAATGATGACAAATAGCCATGAACCACGTTGCGCCATGTCACGAATTGACTTGATATCAGTATCTCCCGGCTTGCGTTCAACCTTCAGCGGATCCATTTCCGGATTCTGGTCTTTCGGAATGGATGGGTCAGCAGAACGAATTGCCTCAATAGTGGCGTCACTGAATTTAGAAATATCAACAGACGCCGCAGGAGCATTTTCGATATAGACCGCATACACAGTGGCCGCAACATCGCCCGCGAACTCACGCAGATCTGGATCTGCCAACTTTTCCTTCACTGCATCAACAATGAGCGATTGCGCCACGGAGAACACAAGCTTCTCTGAGTCATTGTCTGCGCTGTCTTGCAATTTCTCTACCAGTTTGTCTGCAATGACGTCGCGAACATCGGGCTGAGCCAATGCGCTCTTCACTGTCGACTTGGCAGCAGCTGGTGACGACACAAAGCTCATCAACACAATCGAGATGAGGCCTAGGCCAAGAAAGACAACGCCTAGTCCCCCAAGAATTGTGGCGAATGTTCTGCGCACACGATGCCGTGACGGAGACTCTTGGTCATTGGATGGTGCACTTACTTCTGATGAACTCATGTCCAGATATTAGGGCACTTTCGGATACAAGATCATCTGAGTACAGCGAAACAGAGCAAGCGTACGCCCCGACTCTTTATGCGTGACCTCTGCATCCCACACCTGAGTTGTTCGGCCCATATGAGATGCCGTTGCCGCACAGACAAGTGTTCCCTCCCCCGCAGAACTCAACAAATTGGTCTTTAATTCAATGGTGGTGAATCCCGTTGCACCATCGGGCAGGTTGGCTTCACAGCCAGCCCCGGCACACGAGTCAGCCAAGGACACAATGACGCCAGCATGAATGAAGCCGGGAGGGCCATCAAAATCTGGGCGACGAATCGGTAGTTCGCCACGGCACACACCATTGCCGAATTCCGTTATGACTACGCCCATGAATTGAAAAAACGGTGGCAGAGACACTGTTTCTAAATGGGCACGAAATTGAGCCTCGGTCTTCATTTCAGTAACCGTAATGGATGACACCAAACGATTGCTTTACCAGTCGACGCTAGTAGCCAGACCGAATCATCAATGCGCCGATAGTCGCATTTGTAACAGGGTCTATTGCAATGGCGCTGCCGCCAGCTCTATTAACGGAATACTCATCAACTACCAAGGGTGACGCAAGAGCCAATTCAATTCGACCTATGTCATTCAGAACAAGTCGATCAGTCGGAGTGTTTTCCAGAGTCTCTAAGTCAAGGCGATGAGTAATGGCGGCTACACGAGCTGATACTTCGCCTGATGCATGCCGCACAATGATCGCATCGCCCACTGTTAATTCAGTATCGGTAAACCAGCAAACGTCAGCGATAAGTCCAGTCGCATCGACAGGTTGCTGCGCGCCGTCAACAACAATCACGTTGCCTTTACCTACATCAAGATCATCAGATAGTTCGATAGCGATTGCATCACCTGGCACTGCAATATCAACTGCGGTTCCAGCGCGAGTCAGACCCACGACTGTGCTTGTATGCCCCTGAGGGTGCACAACAACTTGGTCCCCGACGCGAATTGCTCCACCTTCAAGGCGGCCCGCGTAACCGCGGTAGTCACTGCCACCGTGCTCACGCAGCGTCCATTGCACCGCAAGACGCGCATCGATTGTGGCCACAGGCGTGATGTCCAGAGTTTCAAGAAGTTCAAGAACTGACGGACCTTCGTACCACGGAGTCTTATCGCCTGCATCAACAACATTTTCACCATCAGTTGCACAAATGGGAATCGGATGAATTGGCACTGACGAACCAAGTGTTGAAACAATTGCTGCAACATCTGTAACAACAGTGTCAAATACTGATTCGTTCCAATCAACTAAGTCCATCTTGTTTACAGCGAGAACTAAATGTGATACCCCAAGAAGAGCAGCGATAGACACATGACGTCGTGTTTGTTCCACAACCCCATGACGAGCGTCTACGAGAACGATTGCGATGTCACTGACAGAAGCACCAGTCACCATGTTGCGCGTGAACTGCGCATGGCCTGGCGTATCAGCCAATACGAAACTGCGATTCGGAGTTGCAAAATATCGGTAGGCAACGTCAATAGTGATGCCTTGTTCACGCTCTGCACGAAGTCCATCTGTCAAGAGAGCAAGGTTGAAGGTGCCATCGCCATATCGGCGACTTGCCTTTGATACGGCGTTCAGTTGATCTTCGAAAATGCCTTTCGAGTCATGGAGTAAGCGCCCAATCAATGTGCTCTTTCCGTCATCAACTGACCCAATGGTGGCAATGCGGACCTGCGTATTAGAGGCCGTGGAAACTGCTGTCATTAGAAATATCCCTCGCGCTTGCGGTCTTCCATTGCAGATTCACTGAAATTGTCATCAGCTCTCGTTGCGCCACGTTCTGTAATGCGAGCTGCTGCCACTTCGGCAAGCACGTCTTCGTAGCTGGTAGCGGTCGAACGAACCGCGCCCGTGCAGCTCATGTCGCCCACAGTGCGATAACGAACAATTTCTTTCCGAGCAACTTCACCGTCTTCAATGACAACCGGGCCACCAACTGACAACAACATGCCATCACGTTCGATCACTGTTCGTTCGTGAGAGAAGTAAATGGTCGGTAGTGGAATTTCTTCACGCGCGATGTATTCCCAAATATCAAGTTCTGTCCAGTTGGAAATGGGGAACGCACGAAGATGCTCACCCTTAACGATGCGTGGGTTCAAGATATTCCATGGCTCTGGACGCTGCAGACGAGGCTCCCAACCACCCTTTTTGTCGCGGAAACTGAGAATGCGTTCTTTAGCTCGTGCCTTGTCTTCGTCGCGGCGCCCACCACCAAAAGCAGCATCGAACTTATTGGTACGAATTGCAGTGAGCAATGTGACCGCTTGTTGACGATTGCGACTTCCTGTCGGACCTGGGTCTGGGATGTCGCCTCTGTCAATACTTTCTTGTACTGATGCCACTATTAATTCAAGGCCATACGTGCGCACGAATTCGTCTCTGTAGTCAATGACCTCTGGAAAGTTATGCCCAGTATCGACCTGCATCACGGGAAATGGCAAACGCGCTGGTGCAAAGGCCTTAATGGCCAGCCACAACAAGACTGCTGAATCTTTTCCGCCAGAGAACAACAGCACAGGAGACTCGCATCCTGATACCACTTCTCTAATGATTGTGATTGCTTCTGCTTCTAAGCGATCAAGATGCGACCTACTTGCCAAAATTTCTAATTCGTTCTGTGATGTCACTGCACTCATGTGGGGCTCCTTATTGTTCTTCGATTTCTAGATGTGCAATCCGCACTCGGTTTTTGCTTGTCCGGCCCAACGGCCAGCGCGTTTGTCTTCACCCTCGGCCACTGGTTTGGTACACGGCCAACACCCAATGCTCGGATACCCGCGGTCCTTCAATGGATTACGAGGGAGTTCATGTAAGAACTCATACGTATCCATTTCTTCATCGCTGTACAGGGCCAACGGGTTGACTTTCAAAACATTGCGGGCCGTATCAAGCGACACGACTGGAGTCTGCGCACGCGTCGGCCCATCAATTCTGCGCACACCAGTAACCCAACCGCTCTTTTCGGCCAACACCGCATTAAGTGGCAACACTTTGCGCACATTGCAACATGCCTCGGTATCGCGTTGCCACAAGTTGTCTGGCGTGACCTGCAGAGGATGAACGACACGAAGATTGACATCAAATTTTTTACGGAACTCTTCAGCAAGCCATTGTGTTTCTGCAAAGAGATATTGCGTATCAATCATCACAATCTCAATTCCTGGCACTGCTATTGCTGCCACATGAGCAAGCACCACGTCTTCAAAACTGCATGTCACTGTGATGTCAAAACCAACACGATCAGCTGCCCATCGAACGATGTCTCCTGGGGTCGCATTTTCCAAGTCGCGTGCGGCACTGGCTATTTCATCGACATGATCAGCGATGGTCGATTTGTTCCATGTGGCAACGGGCATCTAGACAGAATACCGCTATACCTGACAAAACCAGTCATATTTATCGTATTTAGGAAACCCTTGTGGGGAAAGGAAAAGACCGCCCCGAAGGGCGGCCAAATCCGAGATAGTTGATCTTTTAGCTAAAGCGAACAAGCCCTTGGTCGATAACCACGCGGTCACCCACTGAAGTGGTGAACACGGCCTCGCCCTTGCTTGTCTCCCACATCTTGATGGTGAGTGCTTCACCTGGAAGTACTGGGGACGCAAAGCGTCCTTCAATGTGCTTGAAGCGTGAAGAGTCCCCGCCACACAGTGCCTGCAGCAATGCGCGACCAGTGAATCCGTATGTGCATAGGCCGTGAAGAATCGGGCGATCGAAACCGCCGATTGCAGCAAATGAAGGGTCAGAGTGCAATGGGTTGCGGTCACCGTTCAGGCGATACAACAACGCTTGGTCAACTGACGTCTTGAAGGTGACTTCATGATCAGGGCCTTTTGCTGGTGGTTCATTTTGCGGACCACTTGGACCGCGATCGCCACCCCAGCCGCCTGCATCACGAATGAACACCGACGAACGAAGTGAATACAACGGCTTGCCGTCTGACTCATCAATTGCTTCGGACTCGGTGAACACAACACCGGCTTTTACCTTGTCGTACATCGCAACAACTTTGCTTGTCACAATCGCAGATCCTTCAACAGGAAGTGTTTTGTGCAAAGTAATTGCTTGTGAACCGTGAACAAGTTTGGCTGGATTGAATTCACCAATTCCGCGCATCGGGTTTGAATTGCCGCCGCCTTGGCCGTAACCAATAACTACGGGAAATGTTGGCAACGTTTTTTGCGTTACGCCGTTTGTGTTCTCAGTGACATATTCAAGTTGATCAGTACCGATATTCAAGCTGACCGCATAGAGCAACGAATCTTTCGATGCCCATGTGACTTTGTACGGTTCTCCGACTGTGCCTACTGCATCTGGATTAAGTGCCATGATGTGTCCCCTTTTTCTTTATCGTGCGTTTTGTGGCCACGAACCATCGCGACCATCCATTCCTGCATTCGGACGAGCCTCTGCAAGAAGTTGAGCAACGATAGGTCCAAGAGTGGTGGGGTCTTCTACTGGAGCATGGCTTGGCCCACGATGCCAGCCCTCTGCAATAGCGAGAGTCTGACCACTTGCTTCGAAGATACGACCCGTAACACCGGCAGCTTCATCAGAAGCAAGCCATGTGACGATGGGGGCGATCCAGCGAGGAGAACGCATTTCGCGCTCTTCGTCGGTTTCTGGAGCATTGCCGAGACCTTCGGTCATACGAGTGAGAGCAACTGGCGCAACTGCGTTCACAGTGACGTTGAAGCGTGCAAGTTCAAGAGCGGCGATGATTGTGAACGAAGCAATACCTGCTTTTGCAGCTCCGTAGTTGGTCTGTCCAAGGTTGCCGTAAATACCTGACACTGAAGTGGTGTTGATGATGCGACCTGATGTTGGCTTGCCGGCTTTTGCCTGTTCACGCCAATATGCAGCTGCCCAACGTGATGGTCCGAAAGTTCCCTTCAGGTGAACCTTGATAACTGCGTCCCATTCTTCTTCGGTCATGTTGGTCAACATGCGGTCGCGCAAGATGCCTGCGTTGTTCACCACGATGTTGAGATCTCCGAAAGTTTCAACGGCCGTATTGATGAGGCGCTGCGCACCTTCCCATGAAGAAATATCGTCGCCGTTTGCAACAGCTTCGCCACCCATGCCCTTGATTTCATCGACGACTGATTGTGCAGGACTGACGTCGCCACCACTTCCATCCATGTTTCCACCGAGGTCGTTGACAACAACCTTGGCGCCTTGGCTTGCAAGACTGAGCGCGTGCTCGCGGCCAATGCCTCGTCCAGCTCCTGTTACGACTGCAACACGTCCTTCACACAACTTTGCCACGATGGCCTCCATATTTATTGGGTCCCCGAATGGGACCCTGACAACTCTACGAACTTGTGTCACTACCCACACAGCCCAAAAGCCCCCTAGCCTCTGAACCGTGTCAAGAAGGGTTCTTATCGTCGGAGCTGGCCCCTCAGGAACTGCCTGTGCAGCAACTCTGCACCAGCTTGGCCATGACGTGACCGTCATTGATAAGGCAGTTTTCCCTCGCGATAAATGTTGTGGTGACGGACTCACAACTAACGCGTTGCGGATTCTTGAATCACTACAGTTCGATCCTTCGCGAGTACTTGATTGGCAGAACTGTTCAGAGATCGAGGTGCGCTCCCCTTCTGGGAAACCAATTCATTTGAACCTTCCTCCTGATAACGGAATTTTTGCCGCAATTGCACCACGAGAACAACTTGATTACGCGCTCGTGCAACATTGTCGCGACATGGGCATCACCATTCATGAAGGACACGGGTTTGTATCGTTCCCATCCCACAATGCAGACGCAATCACTGTTGAAATCGATGGGCTCGACCTCATGACTGTTGATTATGTCGTGGCGGCAGACGGCATGTGGTCCCCCGTTCGCAAATCACTCGGACTCAACTCCACGGGGTATCTCGGGGAATGGCACGCATTTCGTCAATATGTCGGCAACGTCACCGGATCAGCAGCAACACAGATCCACGTGTGGTTTGAAAAAGATCTCCTGCCCGGATACGCCTGGTCGTTCCCGCTTCCAGGCAACCGAGCAAATTTTGGCTACGGAATCCTGCGCACATCTGATCGCAGTACAAAGTTCATGAACGACACATGGCGTGATTTGTTTAGTCGTCCTCACATCGTTGAAGCTCTTGGCCCTCATTTCACACCCGAAGATCGTCATACGGCATGGCCAATTCCAGCGCGAATCGACAGTGCCGTTCGTTCATCAGGTCGAGTGCTGTTTATTGGTGACGCCGTGTGCGCTACCGACACTTTGACCGGCGAAGGAATTGGTCAGGCATTGGAAACCGGAATTGCAGCAGCACACGCGATTGATGAAGCAACTACTCCGAGTGAAGTTCGCGCCGCATATTGTCGACAACTTGATGCAACATTGTTAGCTGATCATCGAATGTCAGCGGCCCTCAGTCGAGTTCTTGCACATCAATTGCTGGCACGACTAGTTCTCGCCCTAGTCAATACAAATGACTGGACACGGCGAAACTTTGTTCGATGGATGTTTGAAGACGAACCGAGAGCAGCAGTGCTGACCCCTCGGCGGTGGCACCGGCAATTTCTTCGTCGCCCAGGTGCGTACCGCGCGTCATAGTGGCTGTACCGTACAGGTCATGAAAACACGTTTGACTGAAATGTTTGGTATCGAATTGCCCATCATGCTTGCGGGCATGGGTGGCGTTTCCTATGGCGATCTAGTAGCAGCAGTTTCTGATGCCGGCGGAATCGGAACATTCGGTGCAGCACCAATGTCAACTGAACTTCTCACTTCCGAAATGGCGCGCGTTCGCACTCTTACAAATAAGCCATTCGGTGTTGATTTGCTCACCGCGTCTCCTGATTCCATCGAACGGAACATAAAGGCAATTATCGAAGGTGGAGCCAGTATCTACGTTGCAGGCCTCGGTGTGCCTCGTGAAATCATCGACGAACTACACAGCCACAACATTCTTGTTGGCTCCATGTGCGGCAAAGTACGTCATGCCGTTGCCGCTGTTGCTAGCGGATGCGACTTTGTTGTCGCTCAAGGCACTGAAGCAGGTGGACACACCGGCACAGTTGCCACCATGGTTCTTGTGCCACAAGTTGTAGACGCAGTTGCTGGCAAAGTCCCAGTTGTTGCAGCTGGTGGCATTTTTGATGGTCGCGGGCTCATCGCTTCTCTTGCGCTCGGTGCAGAAGGCGTATGGATCGGAACAAAATTCATTGCAACCCTCGAAGCCCACACCGGAACCGGGTACAAAGAAAAAATGTTGGAGATGGCCGAAGACGACACGGTGATTAGCAAGGCATACACAGGCAAGACATGTCGCGTAGCGCGCACCGAATGGACACAACATTTCGACGAACACCCAGAAGAACTTCAAGGCTTTCCAGCTCAAGCCATCGCCACTATTCAAGCCGGCATCGACCACTTAGGAGTTGGACCAGAAGTCATTCTCGACACCAATAAGGCGTTCATGGCTATCGGCCAATCAGTTGGTGCAATTGATGAAATCAAACCTGCTCGACAAGTAGTCGATGAGATCATGGCTGATGCACGTCGCACTCTTGAGCGTCTCGCTTCGTTTCGATAACTACAAGTGTTTTCTCTCTTACGGCGCAATCGTGATGTGCGCATGGTTTTTGGCGCACAAGTGGTTTCTTACCTCGGAGACTGGTTCGCTTTTGTTGCTCTAGCTGGACTAGTCGAAGACGTCACTAATTCTCGGTTTCTTGTGTCATTGGTGCTCGTCTCAATGACAATTCCAGGTTTGTTTATGTCGCCCATCGCTGGTTCGTTCGCAGACCGATTTGACCGAAGAAAAATTCTGATTGCCGTCTCTGGCTTACAGTCAATCTCTGCCCTCTTGATGCTGTTGCATTCTGCAGCCGGAATCTGGATCACCTTCGTTGCCCAATGTTTGATCGCAGGGCTCGCCGCATTTGTTGGCCCTTCCACTAGCGCATCAGTTCCGAACCTGGTTGACAACGACGAAGACCTGCGTAAAACAAATGCTCTCTTTGGAAGCACGTGGGGAATCATGCTTGCTGTAGGTGCAGCCTTAGGCGGAGTTTTTGCCGGAATCTTCGGGCGCAATGCTGCATTCATTGCAGATGCAGTCTCCTTTGTCATTGCCGGCCTTCTCTTTGCAGGAGTGAAGCGCCCCATGCAAAGTGAACGCACTCAAAAATCAAATACCGGACGCGTGCGTCCCATTGCCGACATGAAAGAAGCAATCAACGTTGCAAAGAAGGACCCTGTCATCCTTGCGCTCTTGTGTTCCAAAATGACCTTTGCAGTTGGTGCAGGAATTGTCAGTCAACTAGCAGTTCTTGCCTCGAACGTTTTCCATGTCGGCGACTCTGGTCGCGGATTACTGATTGGCGTGCGCGGAATCGGATCTGGGCTCGGACCAATTCTTGGCGCGCGTATTGCGGGTCGCGACATGGCAAAGTTGCTAAAAGTGTGTGGTTACGCAGGGCTCGTTTTTGCGGTCTGTTATGTCGGTGCTGCTCTTAGTCCGTTTATTGGAATGGCTGCAGTCTTTATTGCTCTTGCACATCTCAGCGGTGGTGCACAATGGACATTGTCGACACTTGGTTTACAAATGGAATCGCCTGATCATGTCCGAGGACGCGTCATGGCTGGCGATATGGCAATGGTGAACACAATGATTGGCTTTACCAGCATCCTTGCCGGGCTTACATCGCAATTCATTGGTGTTCGCCCCGCCATCATTATCTTTGCAGCAGCTGCTGCAGTTGCTTCAGTGGTGTACCTAATTGCGACTGCAGGAATTATTCGGCGTCTGCGCAACGAGACACTGCAGCAATAAGCCGTTCTGGTCGAGGGTCTCCATCAGCACCAGTAGTCATCATTGTGTTCATGACATATGCAAAACCAAGTTCGCGAGAAGGCTGAGCAAAGGCACACGATCCGCCAGCTCCGTTGTGTCCGAAACTTGTCGGACCAGAAAAAGGCGTGCGCTCGGAGTGCAGCATGAACCCCATTCCAAAATTAGTTGCAGACTGAAGAATGACATCTAGTTCACCATGCGGCGTGTTGCTAGTAGCGGCCCTGTTACGCGTTGATTCACCGAGCAAATGCACTCCATCAACATCAGACACCAGTGCCGCATAAATACGTGCAAGTGAACGCGCGTTAGAAATTCCGTTAGCTCCGGGGATCTGCGCTTGATGCACTTCCTTCTTATTGAAAGCTCCTTGCCCAAAAGCGCCGTTCAGCGACAAGGCAGCGGCACCCTTCGTACCTGGTCCACTGATCTCCATCAATGTTTTGATCTCTTCAGGTGAGAACTTCGGAATTGGGTGCGCCATGAGATGTGCAACACGTGGTTCAAGTGACGGCGGCAAGCCAACGTGCATCTCTACGCCCAACGGTTCAGCTATTTCATCATGCACGAATTGTCCGAGACTCTTACCTGTTACCCGTCGCACCAATTCGCCGGCCAACCAGCCAAAAGTGATGGCGTGATATCCGTGAGTGGAGTCAATGGGAAACAATGGCGCCGTATCAGCCAGTCGCGATGTGATTGTGTTCCAATCAAGTGCATCCGTCAACGTAATGTCGCCTTCTACCGTGTACAGGCCGACACGATGTGACAACAATTGCGCCACAGTGACATCAGTTTTGCCCTTTGCTGCAAACTCTGGCCAGTAGGTGGAAACTTTTTCTTCGTAACTAAGAAGCCCGCGCTCAACGCACATTGCTACTGCAATGGAAGTGATGCCCTTTGTTGTAGAGAACACCAACTGCAGAGTGTCAGCATCGTACGGAAGTGTTTGTTCACGGTCGCGCCAGCCACCTACGAGATCAACAACACATCTGCCGCGGTGATACACCGCAACTCCTGCACCTCGATCTTCTTTGACGTCAAAACTATGAAGGAACGCATCGCGCACTGGCTCCCAGCCAGGAGCAACAGCGTCGACAGTGAGTATTGACATGATCAGGCGTCGATGATTGAGCGAAGTTTTTCAATCTGGCCCACTGGGTCTGGGCCAATTGGGTTTACTGACAACACCGTGACGCCTGATTCCTTAAAGGCAGCTACTCGCTCTTTGATAAAGCCAGTAGAACCAACAAGGTTTGCGTTCATAATCCATTCGCCCGGAATTGCAGCTGCAGCTTCGGCCTTCTTGCCTTCAAGGTAGTAGTCCTGAATGTCTACTGCTTCTTTTTCAAATCCGTAATCACGGCAGATGTCGTTATAGAAGTTCTTACCGCGAGCACCCATGCCACCGACATATAGCGCCATGTTGGGCCGTGCCATATCAAGAATTTTTGTCTGAGCATCGCCGGTGAGCGAGTCATCAATTGCCAACATGCCGCCGGCTGAAATCTCAAGACGTCCACGTGACGGATCACGCTTTGCGAGTCCGGCTTTCAACTGATCGCCCCATACGTTGTGGTAACGCTCTGGGTAGAACATGATGGGAAGCCATCCGTCAGCCATTTCGGCTGTGGCTTCAACGCTGCGATCTTTCAATGACGCCCACCAAATCGGGATGTCTTTGCGAACTGGGTGGTTAATGATTTTGAGCGCCTTACCAAGTCCGGTTCCTTGACCTGCTGGAAGCGGGATGTCAACTGTCTTGCCGTGGTATTCAAGCGGCGCTTCACGTGCCCAGACGTTGCGACACACTTCGATGTATTCCTTAATACGTTGCATTGGCTTTTCGTACGGGACTCCGTGGAACCCTTCAATCACTTGAGGACCAGATGCACCGAGACCAAGAATGAAACGTCCATCACTGACATAGTCACATCCTGCAGCGGTCATGGCCATCAAGGCAGCAGTACGCGAATACACGTTGACAATTCCGGTACCGATTTCAATGCGATTAGTTTTTGCAGCGAGGTAACCCACTTGAGAGATTGCGTCAAAGCTGTACGCCTCTGCGATCCACACTTGGTCGAGGCCTGCCTTTTCAAGTTCGACGACCCGGTCGGCGGCTTGCTTGAATCCATCTGAATAACTGATTCCCATTGACAACTTCATGGTTTCCCCTTTTTTCGTTTCTCTACCCTAGAACCGAGAACGCCACCCATGCGATTCCTACGAATTTGGGTGCCAAATTGCCGAACCGGTGCGACACTGCAAGCGTGCCTCTTACGCCCACGTCTTCGTATCTGACTCTCAGGGACGGGATTCGCCTGCGTGCTCTGCAGTGGTCATCTGTTGATGACTCCCCCGGAATTCCCATTCTGCTCGTGCACGGACTTGCATCGAACGCCCGCCTGTGGGATGGCCCAGCGAGACGTCTCGCCGAACTTGGTCACGCCGTGACAGCTATTGATCTGCGAGGCCATGGCCTCAGCGATAAAACAGATGATGGATACGCCATGTCCGACATTGCTGATGATGTGGCAGACGTTCTCGACGCTCTTCAGCTGCGCCAACGTCAGTGGATACGACCACTTGTTCTTGGCCAGTCATGGGGCGGCAACATCGTCGTCGAGCTTGCGCATCGACATGGCGACAAAGTACGCGGCGTTGTTGCTGTCGACGGCGGCACCATTGAGTTATCGCAATCTTTCCCAGAATGGGAACTATGCAAGACAACCATGAGCCCACCAGCAATTGCCGGAATGCAGTACGACAAACTTCGCTCTTACATTCGTGCAGCACATCTTGACTGGAGCGAAGAAGCAATCGATGGCCAAATGCACAACATGGAACGCATGTCAGACAACACCATTCGGCCACATCTCACATTCGAACGACACATCACGGTTCTTCGCGGATTATGGGAACACAAACCGTCAACTTTGTGGTCATCCATCTCGGTTCCCGTTATGTTCACACCTGCTTCTCGAAACGAAGACGCTCACACCACGGCAAAGCGCCAACAGATCAAAACTGCACTTGATGCGCTACCGAAGGGTCGTGTCGAATGGTTCACACCTGCCGACCATGACTTGCACGCTCAATTCCCCCTGCAATTTGCTGGAGTCATTGACGAAGCCATTACGTCAGGATTTTTCTCATGAGCCTGCCGCGCATTCTTGCAATTATGGGTTCAGGTGAAACTGCTCCAACAATGGTTACTACTCACCGTCGTTTAACTTCCTTGCTTCCTTCCCCAGTAAAAGCAGTGGTTCTCGACACGCCATACGGATTCCAGGAAAATGCACCTGAACTGGCAGCCAAAGCTGTTGAGTATTTCCAGACCTCAATCAACGTTGATCTTGTCGTGGCCGGATTAATCCGCCTACATGACACTCATCTCCCAGCTGATCCAGTTGCAATTGAACGCGGACTACGTGCGCTGTCTGACGCCGATTACATCTTTGCTGGCCCTGGTTCACCAACATATGCGCTGCGCCAATGGGCAGGTTCTCCTGTTTCTCGAATTATGATCGACAAACTCACACACGGTGGAATTGTTACGTTTGCTTCTGCAGCTGCTCTCACTCTCGGAAAAGCAACGGTGCCTGTATACGAGGTATACAAAGTGGGCCAAGACGTCCAACGTTTAGACGGACTAGATATTCTTGCCACTCTCGGTATCAATGCGGCTGTCATTCCTCATTACGACAACACAGAGGGCGCTAATCACGACACAAGATTCTGTTATCTCGGTGAAGCACGCCTACAAATGTTCGAGTCCCTGCTCGATGACGACACTTTTGTGCTCGGAGTCGATGAGCACACCGGACTAGTAATCGATATTGACGCTGCATCTGCGACTGTCGTCGGAAACAGCAACGTCACTATCCGGTTACGCACCCAATCCTTTGTGTACCCAACGGGATCTGTTATCCCACTATCGCTACTTCAATCGCCAACGTCCTTACTAGACGGCTCACAGAAACAAGAGAGCAAAACAGAAAGCTCCCTTCCGTTGACCGCACAGACTTCTGGATCATCACCAGAAGAAGCACACTCTCTTGAATCTCTCCTTCTGATAGCCAAAAAGGAATTCGATGCAGCCATGGCCGAACGTGATGCAATTACAGCTGTCCGATCTGTCTTAGCACTTGAACAAGGAATGAAAGACTGGTCAGCAGACACTCTGACAAGTGATGTATTCGATCGCGCCCGCAGCGCACTGCGTTCCATGATTAGTCAATTAGGCGATGCTGCAGTCAGCGGCGTACGCGACCCTCGCGAAGTAGCTAGCCCCTTTGTTGAAGCAATGCTCGCAGTGCGGGCAACAGTACGTGCCGAGAAACGGTTCGATCTGTCAGACATCATTCGCGATGTTTTCTCTTCACTCAATATTGAAGTGAGAGACACTCCGAACGGCGTGGAATGGTCCCTGCCAGCGGACTGATATCAGACGTGGTGAAGACCAGAAATACGTGTACGCCCACGTAAGCCGGTGACCGCATACACCACAATAAAAATCACAGTAGAAACCAGAATGATGGTTGCGCTCGCTGATGTATCTAAGAAATACGCCAAATACATTCCGCTAAATGCTGACACTCCTCCGATTATCGGAGAAATCCATAACATTCGTGCAAAAGAATTCGTCAGCATTCGTGCAATTGATGCAGGTATCACTAACAATGCCGAAATCAATAGTGTTCCGATGACGCGCATTGTCACGAGAATGGTGAGTGACAGCATGGCCATGAGCAAAGCCTCAATCAATCCCACTCGTACTCCCGATACTTGGGCTACTTCAGGGTCAAATGTTGCAAACAACAACGGTCGATACAGAGCAACTATCAGCACAACGCTGAAGATTGCTACAAGTGCGACAGCCACAATGTCTACAGTCTGAACACCGAGAACGCTTCCGAACAAAACAGCTTCAATACTCTTTTGTGCCTGACCATAGCGATTCAAAAGTGCGAGTCCTAACGCAAAAGACGCAGTGGTAACCACTCCGATTGCAGCATCGGCCCCAATCAGTCTGCGACGCGCGATGCGTCCGATGAGAACTCCAGACACCACGCCCCAGATTCCAGCACCGACAAAGTAATTAACATTGATCACTGCAGAAGCTGCTGCTCCGCCAAAAACGGCATGCGACAAACCATGTCCGATATAACTCATCCCGCGAAGAACAACAAAAACTCCGAGAAGGCCACACAGGGCTCCGGCTATAGTTGCCACCAAAATTCCGTTATTAAAGAACTGATAATGAAACGGGGTAGTTAAACCTGTGGGCAGAACTGCAAACATCATTTATGCCAGCCGAGACAAACGTTCAGCAAAATCGGTGCCCCCATTATCAATGACAACCGGCAGCCCTCCGTGAAGAAGAACTTCCATTGGGGCGCCGAATGTGCGCTCAAGCACATCTGACGACAGAACCTCAATTGGAGAACCGTCTGCAATGATTTCGACATTCATGCAAACAATCCGAGGCAAATGGGCAGCCAATCCGTTTAGATCATGAGTTGTCAAAATGATGGAGACTCCTTCATCATGCAAATCTGCCAACAGATGCAATACCTCATGTCGAGTGCGAACATCGACACCAGACGTCGGCTCATCGAGCACTAACAATTCAGGTTTATGAAATAGTGCACGTGCTACAAACACTCGCTGCTGTTGCCCACCTGACAACTCACGAATGTGTCGATTCTCTAGACCAGCAAGACCAAGCCGCTCTAGTACCAGTAACGCAGACGCACGTTCAGACTTAGTGATTCGAGGCATTCGTCCATTGGCCGAGCGAGTCATCGCCATTACTTCTAATACTGTGACGGGAAAATTCCAATCGACTGATTCAACTTGTGGTACATACCCCACCCGTAAACCGGGCTTCTTTGTGACATGGCCTTCAACTGGCGTAATCGCACCAATCATTGCCTTCAATAAGGTGGTTTTCCCTGATCCTGATGAACCGACAACTCCAACAAAATCACCTGCGCGAATGGAAAGATCTACGTGGCGCACTGCGACACTGGAATCGTACGCACATGACATATGTGCGCATTCCACAAGGATTTCATTTGTCACTGCGGGTAAGACGCTTTGTCTGACAACCCTGTATCGATATTCACGGCCTTGATCGCAGAAGCGTCTCCACCAAGAGCTTCAACCATGGTGATGAAATTGAACTTCATTAGTCCGCCCCATGAATGGTCAGCTTCTCCAGGTTTTCCTGGCAAGTCGTCATCACGAAGAGTGTCTACATACCGAACGTTGGTTTCTTTGCCAATCTGTTCAAGCACTGAAGAAGGAAACACTTCACTGCCAAAAATTGCTTTGACCTTCTGAGACTTCACCTGATCGATAACGGCCGCTATGTCTTGCGGTGATGGTTCCTCGAACGATTGCGGCTGAATTGCACCAATAATGTCGTACTTAAAGTGAATTCCGAAATATGCATACGCATCGTGATAGGTCAATAGCTTGCGTTGGTTAGGAGCAATGGATTCTGTTGCTGTAAACATTGCAGAATCAAGTCCCATCACCATTTCTGAAACGGTTGCATAATTTGCATCGTAGGTTTCAAAATTCACTGGATCAGCGACAAGCAAGACATCACGAATCATGGTGAGATAATTCAGAACCAATTGAGGCGAAGTCCATAGATGAGGATTGGGTTTCCCACCTTCTTTCGGAAAAGAAAAATCGTATTGATATCCGGCCGATGGAAGAACCGAGGTTCCCAATTCACACACCACTGCATCTGGAGCATTTGCTTCTGCCATAGCGAGAGTTGGGTCTTCTAACGCAAGACCATTGACAAAAATAATGTCAGCTTTTTCCAAAGTTGCTGCGGCACTTGGCGGCGGCTCAAAGGTGTGGGAATTCGTGCCTTCTGGAACAATGCCCGTGACGACTGGACCAGTGTCTCCAACAACGAGAGAAATCAGGTTCGTAATGGGTGCGACTGTAGAAACAATCTGCACGGGGCGTCCGGTGATCTTTTTTCCGGCGAGACACGCTGCGCTTGCAGCTTTCAGTGAGCCGTTATCAGCAGTGGGGTCTGCAATGTTGCCCTCTGTGATGTTCTGGTCAGGCTGCTGTACAACATCACGTGGAGCCGGCTTTGAAGAGCACCCTGCCACTGCGAGCAATAGGGCACAACATGCGGGAAGGATCAGCGAGCGACGAGTCATCCTGAAATATTACCCCGCCTATTTGGACAATGCTCGGCGACAAAAGACCTAGGGCCGAGCGGACACGCCCATGCGAAACGACTTTACGGCGCGGGCAAAAATGTTTGCTTCAACGTCTGGTTCGGTCACAACTCGTAGCCCCGTCGCCTGCGATGACAGCTCTCGAAAGACTGTCGTGAGAACCAAGCGAGCAAGATTTGCCCCGATACATAAATGCGTGCCGAATCCGAAAGATAAATGAGGATTCGGGCTCCTATGAATATCGAAGGTGTACGGATTCACAAAAACAGACTCGTCACGATTAGCAGATGGATACAACATAATCACGCGGTCCCCTGCAGCAATTTTCTGCCCGCCTACTTCATCATCTGTTAATGCCATACGGAAGAAATTATTGAGAGGCGTCACCCACCGCAACACTTCTTCAACTGCGGAATCAACGAGAGCAGGATTGTTTGCCATTTCTTCCCATTGATCCGGATGGTCTACGAATGCTCGTAAACCGTGACTGATGGCCGTCCGTGTTGTTTCGGCGCCGCCAGCGATGAAGAGTCCAACTTCATGGAAGATTGCTTCCGGAGGCAGTGGCTGTCCATCAATAGTCGCATGTGTCCAGATGGACATGAAGTCATCACGCGGACATGTCGCTACTTCTTGCATGATCGGCATCATGGCACCGAGGAACTCACGATTCGCATCCATGAATTCAGACATGACGCACTCATCACGATCACGCATGTCAGTACGCATTAATCGCTCGCTCCATGACTTCACTTGCGGCCACATCTCTTCTGGGAAACCCAGTAATCGAGCTGTGAGACGAGCGGGCAATTGTCCAGCAATCAGATCAATAACATCAAATTCTTTTGTCGCAACTGCTTCAGCAATTAGTTCTGCCACCAATGCCTCTACTTCAGCAGTGCGACGAGCAACACCAGCGTGAGTCAATTGTGGTTGTACCAACATTCGCTGCTGGCGATGACGCGGATCATCTTGAGCAATCATGTTGCTTTCGCCCGGAGACAATACGGCTCGATACACCCCTTCAGAAGAAAACACAGACGATCGGCGTTCGACATCCATCACATCGGCATGGCGTGTGATTCCCCACAATTTGTTTTTCTCATCCCAATACACCGGCTCATTTGCGCGCATCCACGCCCACGTCTCGTGCGGATTTGATTTGTATAGCTCGGGATCTAGGAGATCAACATTCAGCCGATCAGCTTTTGTATTCATGGTGTTCACTTTCCGATCTGCGACCAAGGTCGACCACGGTTCACGTCTGGTTCCGACGGCAAGCGCAACACACGCTCTCCGAGAATGTTTCGTTGTACTTCGCCAGTGCCTCCACCAATCGTGAGCGCCTTTGAAAACATGTACCCGCTGTACCAGCTCTTCGAAGTGATTGATTTGCCAGCCACTGAATCTTCTGGTCCGATCACCATTGCCTGTGCTCCCGTGATATCGCGCGCCAATTCCATTACGCGCTGGCCATGTTCGTCGGCCATAATTTTACGAATACTGGCCTCTGGGCCAGGTTGAGCACCTCTCAACCGTGCCGTCAATGTTCGCATGCGAATGATTTCAAGAATTGTGTGCTCGATATAAATGTCAACTAATCGATGGCGCATTGTGCGATTAGTAATGCCAAGCAAGCGAGCTTCTTGAATAACGTCAAGAGCCGTCGGGCCGTTACCCCACAACACTCCACCCGTTGATAACGACACTCGTTCATTGCCAAGCGTTACCTTTGCAAGTCGCCACCCATCATTGACATCTCCCACAATGTTTTCATTCGGAATACGAACATCTGTAAAAAACACTTCATTGAAACTGTCAGCACCTGCAATATTGCGAATTGTCCGAATCTCAATTCCTGGGGCATCCATGGGACAAATGAAATAGGTGATGCCTTTATGTTTCGGGGCTTCAGGATCTGTACGCGCAATCAGAATTCCGAATTTCGAATAGTGCGCGCCAGTTGTCCACACTTTTTGACCATTAATCACCCACTCGTCACCATCACGTTCAGCACGTGTGCTGAGACCAGCTAAATCACTACCTGCACCGGGTTCTGAAAATAGTTGGCACCAGATTTCTTCTGCGGCAAGCGCCGGCAATACATAGCGATCTTTTTGCTCTTGAGTTCCTGCGAAAATAATCGTTGGTGCAGCCCACCCAATACCTATTTGATTGCTCGGTCGTTGCACTCCGGCTCTAGCGAATTCATCGTCGATGATTAGTTGATGTACTGGGTCTGCTCCTAAGCCATAGGGGGCTGGCCAATGCGGAGCTACATAACCAGACTCTGCGAGAGTGCGAGCAGAAGGTTCAGGATGAGCAGCCAACCATTGCCGAACAACCGCACGACGTGGATCATCTTGTCCTGGCAATAGTTCGTCCATATGGTTCAGAGTAGGCGGTCGCGCAATACGGAACACCCGTCAGACAAGAGCCACCATCGCCAAATCGGAGAGTTTGACATCGCGGTACTACAATCGTCGCCATGACTACATTGGGATTTGACGGAAAAGTTGCAGTAATTACTGGCGCAGGTGGCGGATTAGGACGCCAACATGCTCTATTTCTTGCCTCACGTGGAGCATTGATTGTTGTCAATGACCTGGGAGGGTCTGTTGACGGAGCTGGTGCCGACTCCAGTGCCGCACAGAAAGTTGTAGACGAGATTCGCGCAGCAGGCGGAGAAGCAGTCGCCAACCATGACAGCGTCTCTACCCCTGAAGGCGGAGAATCAATCATTCAAACCGCCATCGATGCATATGAGCGTGTTGACATTGTCATCAACAATGCCGGAATCTTGCGTGACAAGACATTCCACAACATGACATCTGATTTAGTAGATCCCGTACTTGACGTTCACCTCAAAGGTGCCTTCAACGTCACTCGTCCTGCATGGATCCGCATGCGCGAACAGGGCTACGGCCGCATTGTCTCTACATCAT
The DNA here is from genome assembly GCA_009705865.1 of Actinomycetota bacterium. Taxonomy (GTDB): domain Bacteria; phylum Actinomycetota; class Acidimicrobiia; order Acidimicrobiales; family Ilumatobacteraceae; genus UBA2093. Next base: position 24,750 of record WLSJ01000005.1, read on the forward strand.
CTGCAGCCGGAATCTTCGGAAACTTCGGACAGGCCAACTACGGTGCTGCAAAAATGGGACTCGTCGGATTCAGTCGCGTTCTCGCTGCTGAAGGCGCTAAGTACAACATCAAAGCAAATGTCATTGCCCCGCTTGCGTTAACTCGTATGACAGAAAACCTGATGGGTGCTCTCGGAGACAAACTTGACCCTTCTCTCGTAACACCAATCGTTGCGTGGCTTGCCCACGAAGATTGTGATGTTTCTGGAGAGATCTATTCAGTAGGTGGCGGACGTGTTGCTCGAGTATTCATCGGTGAAACACCTGGCTACTACAAGCCCGGAATCACAGTCGAAGACATTCGCGATAACTGGACCCAAATTCGTGACACAAACGGGTACCAAATTCCTGCAAACCTCCCTGAAGAAACCGGCATGTTTTTTAGCGTCATGAAAGACGCGTGACCACAGAGTCAGTAGAAACATTCCGTGCGCGCGCTGCGACATGGTTGGCAACTAATCGCCACCATGCGCCTCGCGACTACGGCGCAATCTGCCCACCGAACCTCGTAGACGAAGCCAAGGCATGGCAACGCCTTATCTTTGATGCGTCATTTGCCGGTCTTCATTGGCCAATTGAATATGGTGGCCAAGGATTATCGCCTGCTCACCACGGGGCCTGGGTTGAAGAGTGCGCAAAAGTCGCAGTTCCTCCTGTCTTAAACATGGTGGGTCTTGTTCTTGCCGGCGGCGCGGTGATGACGTTCGGAACAGAAGAGCTCAAAAAGCAGCATCTTCGTTCCACCTTGAATGCCGACAACGTCTGGTGTCAATTGTTTTCAGAACCTGGAGCCGGGAGCGATCTAGGTTCGCTTTCCACTCGTGCTGATAAAGATGGTGATCGCTTCATCATCAATGGGCAAAAGGTGTGGTGCAGCGGTGGGCGTTGCAGCAACTGGGGAATCCTGATGGCCCGCACCGACTTCGAAGCAAAAAAACACGAAGGTATTTCGTTTTTTCTCATTCCGATGGATCTTCCTGGCATCGAAGTTCGTCCACTGAAACAAATGACTGGTGAATCTGAATTTGATGAAGTGTTTTTTACCGATGTTGAATTGCCAGCGGAATATCTCATCGGTCCATTGCATGGCGGATGGGGCGTGGGTATGGCGGTTCTTACGAATGAACGTGGCCATATCGGAGCAAGCATCATTGGTCTTGAGCGTCGTCTTGAATCAATGGCAAATCTCGGCAAGGGTCGCGAACTCTCCCCCACTCAACGTCAACAACTTGCTGCTCTAATTTCAACCGGTACTGCGTACAAATCAGTTGCTCAAACACAAGGGCCCGTTGCTTCCACTGCTTCATCATTAATGAAGCTTGGTATTACCGAAATGATGTTCAACATGTCAGTGCTGCGCGGAGACATTGCGGGTGCTGACGCCATGCTTGACGGACCTGATGCACTTGGAATGATGTCTGCTCCTGGTGGAC
>WLSJ01000050.1 GCA_009705865.1 Actinomycetota bacterium
AGGCAGCCGAGGCAGCAGGCACTTCTCCACAAGAGTTCACTGATTCCATCGCGCCATTGTTTCAACAAGCATGGAAGCGACTGAACATCTCAAACGATGATTTCATTCGTACTACCGAAGCTCGTCATAAAGTTGGCGTGCAGAAGTTACTACAAGCATGTTTTGATGCAGGCGACATTGAGCTTGACAAATACAGCGGTCTGTACTGCGTTCCCTGTGAGGCGTATTACACGGAAGACGATCTTGACGGCGAGAACTGCCCTATTCACAAGCGCCCCGTGCAACATGTTGAAGAAGAGAACTACTTCTTTCGTCTGTCTCGCTTCGAACAGCGCCTCATTGATTGGTATGCACTGCACCCAAGTGCAGTAGTACCAGAACATCGCGTCAATGAAGTACTTGGTTTCATCAAACAGGGTCTGCAAGATTTTTCTGTCAGCAGAAAAACCCTCACATGGGGTATTCCCCTTCCATTTGACTCATCACATGTTGCATACGTGTGGTTCGATGCGCTCGCCAACTACATCACCGCAATTGGTTATGGCTCCGACGATGAAATGTTCAACAAATGGTGGCCCGTTAACCATCATCTCATTGGCAAAGACATCATTCGATTCCACAATGTGTATTGGCCTGCCATGCTGATGTCGGCTGGCATTGAACCACCAACCGGTTATGCAGTCGGTGGTTGGCTGCTTGTTGGTGGCGAAAAGATGTCAAAGACATCAGGCAATGTGGTGAACCCACTTGACCTCGTTGACGAATTCGGTGTTGACGGGTTCCGCTATTACGTACTCAGCGACACGTCATATGGAAATGACGGAGACTTCACATACGAAGGTCTTGTGTCGCGATACAACTCAGACCTTGCAAACAACCTTGGCAACTTGGCCGCCCGCATTGCATCAGTTGTTGACAAAAAGTGTGCTGGTCTAGGCACCGCACCAAACCCAGATAGCCCGTTGGCCACATTTGCCAAAGATGCAGTTGCCGAAACCTCTGCATGTTGGCAATTAGTGCAGCCAAGTCGTGCGTTAGAAGCAACGTGGTCACTCATTCGTGCCACCAACGCTCACCTTGAAAATCATGAACCCTGGAAGGCCGAACCAAGCGAATTGTTAAACACGGTTATGGGTGATGCACTCGAAGCATTACGCATCGTTACTTTGCTTGCATTCCCCGCTATTCCAGACACTGCTCGTGAAATCTGGCGTCGCATCGGTATGACTACAGACATTGAACAATGTCGAATCCCTGTCGACACCGAGTGGGGCTTGTACCGCGCCGGTTCTCCTGTTGAAAAAGGAACACCGCTCTTTCCTCGTCGCACTGTCGCATGAGCACCACCATCACCGGATGGACAGATACGCACTGTCATATTCACGACGACAAAATGACTTCTGCGCCTGCAGAAAGTTTGCAACGAGCACGCGATGCCGGCGTACAACGTTTCGTAGTTATCGGAACCGATGCACCCACGTGTGAACAAGCAATCACTATTGCTTCACAGCACCACGACGTGTGGGCAACTGTTGGGCTTCACCCACACGATGCGACACAAGGCACCGATTCAATTGTTCCGTTCATTACTCGCCCACGAGTAATAGCCATTGGTGAATGTGGGCTTGATTACTACTACGAACATTCACCACGTGATATTCAGATGCGGGTGTTTGCTGAACAAATTGCTCTAGCAAAACAACACGACCTCACGTTGGTTATTCACACACGCGACGCATGGGACGACACTTTTGCGGTACTTGATGCTGAAGGAATGCCAAAAAACACAATCATCCATTGCTTTACTGGTGGCCCCAATGAAGCACGTTCATGTCTTGACCGTGGTGCCTATTTATCGTTTAGCGGAATCGTCACGTTCAAAACTGCCAATGAACTGCGTGAAGCTGCTCTGTTGTGCCCCAGTGATCGCCTTCTTATTGAGACCGATAGTCCGTTCTTGGCTCCCATTCCACACAGAGGGCGCCCCAATGAGCCGGCCCATGTTGGCCTAGTAGGCACTGCAATCGCTGATCTACGTGGAACCGATGTAGCCGAGTTTGCATCGATCACTACAGCGAACGCTCTCGCAGCATTTCCTCGCATACATTCATAGGTACATGGAAGTTTCCCGCGTTGACAAGAACCGCATGACGGTAGCAATGGTTGTGACTGCCATTTCCCTTGCCGTGGTCTTTATGGCCACGGGTAACTCCGGCAACGAAGCAACCACTCCAGTTGCTGAAGCAACGTCGACTACGTACGACCTTGGTCTTGGGCTTGATTCAAATGTTGACGCACCTGCAAATCTCGATGGCCCTGTTAGTGCAGATCCAAACGGGCAAGGCCAGATTGCCTATCCAGCAGATAATTCAGGCCGAATGGTGCGTGGAAATGCCACCTATAAACGCCTGCCCGATTCAGTGAAAACAGGTTGCTCTACAGCGCGAGTGCCACTTGGTGCCACCATCACAGTTCTGAATCTGAACAACGGCCGCAAGACAACATGCGTCAATATCAATATCGGCCCTATGTCTGGTTCGTTCGATATCACCTTAAATACAGCCGTATTTGAAGCCATTGCAGAACTTGTTGATGCGCCACTTCCCGTGGAGTTGACCTGGTGACGCTTTCTCGTACCGACGCATCGCACCAATTAGATGGTGCTGGCTTGCGTGCAAAACGTGCCCTTGGGCAGAACTTTGTTGTTGATGCAAATACCGTGCGTCGTATCGCACGTCTTGCTGATGTAGAAAACCACCCGCACGTTTTGGAAATCGGCGCTGGCCTCGGATCACTGACTCTTGCCCTTGCAGAAATCGCTACTGGCGTCACTGCCATTGAAGTCGACGAAGCACTCTTGCCACTTCTCAATGAAAACGTGGGTGAACTTACAAACGTCACAGTCGTTCATGCTGATGCTATGCAACTTGATTGGCCAGCACTTCTTGGTGATCACACCGACTGGGTATTAGTTGCAAACCTTCCATATAACGTCGCAACTCCACTGATTGCTGACGTTCTTGACTTTGTTCCACAAGTGTCTCGCATGTTGGTGATGGTGCAAAAAGAAGTTGCTGACCGTTTCGCCGCATCTCCTTCCACCAGTGCGTATGGCGCACTCAGTGTGAAAGTGGCATTTCACGCAACAGCACGCGTGGTTGGGCAAGTGCCTGCTTCAGTGTTTCTGCCACGGCCAAATGTTGAGTCGTCGCTAGTGGAAATCACCCGACGAACAACCCCACTTGATGCATCAGTAGACAAAGCAAAACTCTTTGCACTGGTGCGAATGGGCTTTGCAAAGCGCCGCAAAATGTTGCGTGGTTCACTGGCTGGCAGTGTTGAGCCACAGCACTTTGAGGCAGCAAACATTGCCCCAACTGCACGTGCCGAGGAACTTTCTGTTCATGACTGGTTGCGCCTTGCACACATTCTGGAAGATAGTCACAAGTGACCAAAATCATCGCTCCTGCCAAACTCACGTTGTCTCTTGTGATCACCGGTGTTCGTAGCGATGGCTTTCACCTCATCGATGCAGAAATGGTGTCACTAGATATCGCAGACGAGATAGAGATCACTGCGTCGGACATAACCACCATCACTGTCTCTGGACCATTTGCTGCAGGAGTTCCCACCGACTCAACAAACCTTGTTGCTCGCGCGCTCTCGCTCGTTGATAGAACCGCAAATGTCCACATTCAAAAAAACATTCCGAATGGTGGAGGGCTTGGTGGCGGGTCAACTGATGCAGCCGCAATTTTGCGATGGGCAACATGGACCGATGTGCCAGGCTCAGCTGTTGTCGGAGCTGATATTCCGTTTTGTGTGGTGGGAGGTCGGGCACAAGTCACAGGCATCGGAGAAATAGTGACTCCATTGCCTCACATTCGCAGAGACTTCACGTTGTTCTTGCCGCCAATGTCCGTCTCAACACCCGCGGTATATCGCGAATGGGATGCCTTAGGAGGACCAAAAGGACCAAACGGCAATGACCTTGAGCCAGCTGCAATCAGTGCATTTCCTGAATTAGGACAATGGCGCGATCGGGTTGAATCGGCCATCGGGTCAACTTTGTACTTGGCAGGATCTGGCAGCACCTGGTTTGCAGACGGCCATGTACACCAAGGGTTAGATCAGATCTCTGACGTTCAAGTGGTCTACGCAACAACCCGCCCCTGAGGGACCGAGAAGTAACGGACTTCTAGTTAGAAATGTCTATTTGCGACGCTGGTGGCGTGTGCGACGAAGCATTTTTTTGTGCTTCTTCTTGCGCATGCGCTTGCGGCGCTTCTTGATCAGCGAACTCATAAGGGATATGAACCTATCGGGACAATGACGAAAACAAAAATCCCGATACCGTATTGCGCACGGTCCGGGGTCGTTCAAAGGCAGGACAACGGGTTTTGATCCCGTGAATAGGGGTTCGAGTCCTCTCCCCGGAACAAATGACTAGCAGTCGAGCCACTCAGTGACCACCTCTCCATTGCCTCAAAATGGGGTCTGGGCAATCATCCTTGCCGCCGGTGAAGGCTCGCGCATGAAGTCAGACCTTCCAAAGCCTTTGCATGAAGTGTGTGGCACATCCATGGTGATGCATGTTGTGCATTCACTTGAATCACTTCCACTTGTTGCCACTGTCATTGTTGTCGGACATCGTGCGGCCGACGTCACTTCACATGTGCAGCACCATGCACCTGCATGGGCGCGCATTCAGTTTGCTACTCAACAAGAACAAAACGGCACAGGCGATGCAGCCGCAGTTGGGCTTACAGGCGTGACTGCAGATGATCGTGCAAAAGCAACCGTCGTGTTAGTGATGCCAGGCGATACACCGCTTCTTACTTCGCACACCATTGATCGGTTACTGACAGAACACTCAGAAACAAGCAATGCAGCCACTGTTCTGACCGCAGTTCTTGACGACCCCGCCGGATACGGACGCATCGTGCGCGACACCGACCGCAACGTTGTCCGCATTGTGGAACATCGTGATGCATCACCAGACGAACTGAATATTCGTGAGATCAACACAGGCATTTACCTTTTTGATTTCGATCTATTTGGGCCCGCACTCGCAGGAATTGGCACGAACAACAGCCAATCCGAGTACTACCTCACCGACGTCGTTGCCGTGCTGGCATCGTCTGGCCACACGGTCGGATCAGTCATTGCGCCAGCTTCAGAGACCGCTGGAGTCAATGACCCTCAGCAATTGGCAGAGGCAGAGCGCGAAATGCTCAAGCGAATCCAGGGTCGTTGATTCTCACGACGCGCGAAGATGCCCAAGCGGCCTGCGTGTTCTACCATTGGCTCATATGAACGCGCGGTCGATGGAGAAGGTCACTACGAAGCGATTGTCGCTGTTTACGGGTCGAACACATCCGACGCTTGCCCAAGAAGTCGCAGACCATCTCGGAGTCACACTCGGTGACGCAAACATTGTGCAATTTGCCAATGGCGAAATACGTCCTCGGTTCACCGACAGTATTCGCGGTGGTGACGTGTTCGTCATGCAGTCACACTTCGGAACTGATGCAGGTTCCATCAACGACTCCATCATGGAACAGCTCATCATGATTGACGCTGCGCAACGCGCCTCAGCAAAACGCATCACTGCTGTCTGCCCGTTTTACGGTTATGCACGCCAAGACCGCAAAGCTGAAGGTCGCGAACCAATCACTGCTCGCCTCATTGCTGACTTGTTCAAAGCAGCAGGCGCAACTCGAATGGTTTCTCTTGACTTACACAGCGGTCAGATTCAAGGTTTCTTTTCAGGCCCCGTTGACCACCTCACTGCACTTCCTGTTCTCGAGCGTTACGTGCGTGAACACGCACCACAAGATCTGGTCATCGTGTCGCCAGATGCTGGTCGCGTAAAAGTTGCAGAACGTTTTGCACAGCACTTGTCAGACCGCAATGCCGATGTTGCTTTCATCAACAAGCGTCGACCAAAAGGCACCACCAACATCGCAATCGCAAAAGAAGTTATTGGTGACGTTGATGGCCGTTTGTGCATCCTCACCGACGACATGATCGACACGGGCGGCACCATCGTGTCTGCTGCCGAACTGCTACTCGAGCGCGGTGCAAAAGAAGTGTGGGCAATGGCTACACACGGCGTCCTTTCAGACCCTGCCGTCGAGCGGTTGTCGAAGTCGCCCATCTCCCGCGTTGTTCTCACCAACACCCTTCCCTTGGCTGCCGACAAGATGTTTGACAAGGTCGAGGTGCTCTCGGTCGCAAAAATCATTGCTGACGCACTCGCTGCGGTCTTTGACGAGACCAGCGTGTCAGAACTCTTCGACGGCGAAAACCAGTCTTAATTGGCCTTGCGGGCCGAAAAACCCGCTACAGGTAGTTCGGGCCCTGTGGCAGTAGCCGGTTCAGGTCATAGACTTCTAAGCCGTGTCGAATACAGCAACTCTCTCAGCCGAAGCCGGTCGCGTAACCGGAAGCCCAGCATCGCGTCGTTTGCGCGCAGCCGATCGCATCCCAGGCATCCTCTATGGCCATGGCATGACTCCCGTCATCTTGTCGGTCGCTCGTCGTGATCTGCGTGTTGCATTGTCAGGTCCTGCTGGCCAGAACACAATCTTGACTCTTTCTGTCGACGGTTCGTCGTACAACGCAGTTGTGAAAGAAATGCAGCGCCACCCAGTGCGCCGCAATGTCAGCCACATCGACTTCGTACAAATCAACCTCACCGAAGAAATCGTGATGCACGTTCCTGTTCACCTCACCGGTGTTGCAAAGCAAGTTGTTGCTGCTGGCGGACTCGTCGATGCTGCAGTTGACTCAATTGAAGTTCGTACCACTCCTGCAAATGTTCCAAACGAAATCGTTATCGACATCACAGACCTCACACCTGAATCGGTCATTCACTTGGCAGACATCAAGTTGCCAGCCGGCGTAGTGGCTGTTGGTGATCCAGACATGCTTATTGCAACAGTTCTGATGTCACGTGGTTCCACCGCTGATGCAGCTGCAGCAGCAGTTGCTGCTGACGCACCTGCTGGCGAAGCAGCCGCCGAAACCAGCAACTAAGTCGCGACTCGCGGGTCGTCTCTTACACTTTCATCATGTTGCGCCGATCGGCTCCCCGACAAGGCGACATGGAACGCACGCTCATTGTCGGTCTTGGCAATCCTGGCAAGAAATATGCACGCACTCGCCACAACGTTGGCACCGATGCAATAGAAGTTCTTGTCAAGAGACTCGGCGTATCGCTCAAAGTGGGCCGTGACCGCGCACAAATTGTGGAAACTCGCATCAATGGCCACGCAGTGGTTCTGGCAATTCCCACTACATACATGAATGATTCTGGTGAAGCAGTTGGTCCACTTGCGCGCCGATACAAAATTGATGATCCCGCGCACATCATCGTTGTCCATGACGAACTTGATCTTGAGCCTGGAGTTCTGCGCCTAAAAATCGGCGGCGGTCTCGCTGGCCACAACGGGCTGAAATCAATTTCATCCCACTTACACACAGATGATTACGTACGTGTACGTATCGGCGTCGGAAAACCATCTTCTAAAGATGTCGGTGCAGACCATGTACTCACTTCCGTTCCTGCAGCAGAACGTCGCATCCTCGACATTGCAGTTGAAACTGCTGTTGACGCTATTGAAAGCATCCTTTCAGGCGGGCTTGCAGCAGCGATGCAGGACTACAACGGACGGTGAGCGCTCTTTCCCCTACCTCGCGACCATTAGGTGTTCTCGCGACGCACATTGTTAATGAACCAGGAATCGAAGCAATCGCCGGACAACGCGATTCTGTTCTTGCAGTACCTGAAGTTGCTCGCGCAGCAGTACTTGCAGCATTAGTCAACAACACCACTCGCCGACCGATAGTCATCGCTACTCCTACCGGGACAATGGCGCAATCAATTGCAGAAGATCTCGCAGCTTTTCTTGGTGCAGATGCCATTGAATTTTTCCCATCATGGGAAACGCTTCCCTTTGAACGTGTTAGCCCAGCTGTACTAACAATGGGTTCACGCATGCGAACAATGTGGCGCATGCGCCAGCGTGACTCTGCACCAGCAGTCATCGTTGCGGGCACTCGTGCGCTATTGCAAAAACTGGCTCCCGGGTCAATCACTCTCGAACCCATTCATATTGCTGTTGGTAGCACACTGAATATTGATGCACTCTGCGAGCAACTGGTGCATTGTGGGTACCGCAGAGAAACAATCGTGGAACATCGGGGTGAGTTCGCACGACGCGGTGCCATCGTTGATATTTTCCCCAGCACCGATGATGAACCTATTCGTGTTGACATGTGGGGTGACGACGTTGAACGCCTCACACATTTCACGGTGGCAGATCAGCGCAGCACAGACGACATCACATCAATTGAGATTTTCCCTGCCAGAGAATTGCTGTATGTCGACGGTGTACAAGAACGTGCACGTGAACTAATTGCATCAGAACCGTGGGGTCGCGAGCAATGGGAACGCTTGTCAGAGGGTCAAATATTTGACGGAATGGAAAGTTGGCTTCCCTGGCTCACCGAGTCTGACGATCTACTCACTGACCATCTCGGCGACGATGCACTTGTCATCATGGTGGAGCCACGTCGCATGGGTGAACGAGCTCGAGACTTATTGGCAGAAGAAGATGATCTAGCTAAAGCACTCGCAGCCTCATGGGCACGAGACGAAAACGTGTCGTTTCCGCGACTGCATGTTGAAGCCGATCGCATTTTCTCTAGCGGCAACCGAACACCCACTGTCTCAGTCATCCCCACAGCTGAATCTGTTGATGGGCCAGCAGTCCCTGCATCAGGTTGGGGCCCTATTGTCCATGACCCCATGTCGTTTGTTCGACGCATTAACGAAATGCTTAGCGAAAAATGGAGCATCGTTGTCACAGCAGAGACACAAGAATCAGTCCCTCGTCTAGTGGACATGATGCGCAGTCATGGCATCGACTTCACAGCCACGGACGACGCAGACAAAATTGCCACACCCGGCGCATGGGTGACATTTGCTCCGCAAACACGCGGCGCTTCATTGCCGAACTCACGCATTGCAATTATTTGTGAAGCTGATCTCAGTGGGCGACGTCGCACACGGTCATCACGACATACAAAAGCGCGTTCATCTGGCACCGTCTTTGAAGATTTACAGCCAGGTGGATACGTCGTGCACGCCCATCACGGTGTTGGCAAGTACGAAGGCATGGTCAAACGCTCAATTGGTGGCGTCGAACGTGACTATTTGCTGATTGCGTACAAAGGTGGAGACAAGCTCTACGTACCGACCGAACAAATTGGTGTCATCCGCCAATACGTCGGCGGCGAAGCGCCCACTTTGCATCGCATGGGTGGCTCAGACTTTGCCCGAGCAAAATCTCGCGTACGTTCTGCAGTTCGTGAAGTGGCTCAAGAACTTGTGCTTCTGTATCAACGTCGTATTTCTGCAGTGGGTCACGCGTTTCCACCAGATACTCCTTGGCAATCAGAGATGGAAAATGCATTCCCCTTCGTTGAAACCCCTGATCAGTTAGATGCCATTGCCGCAATCAAGACAGATATGGAAAGTGAAGTACCAATGGACCGCCTGTTATGCGGAGACGTTGGTTTCGGAAAAACAGAAGTTGCTGTTCGTGCAACATTTAAGGCAATTCAAGACGGCAAACAAGTTGCAGTGTTAGTACCCACCACGTTGCTTGCCACGCAACACGGAAATACTTTCTCTGAACGATTTGCCGGATACCCCATCAAAGTAGAAGTTCTGTCGCGATTCCTCACCAATGCAGAAGCAAAGAAGGTCATTGCGGGCTTGAAGTCCGGCGAAATTGATTGTGTCATTGGTACTCACCGCCTGTTGCAGGAAAGCATCGAGTTCAAGAACCTTGGCCTACTCATCGTTGATGAAGAACAGCGTTTCGGCGTGCAGCACAAAGAGGCAATGAAACGGATGAAGACCAACGTCGATGTGTTGTCTATGTCTGCTACACCAATTCCGCGAACTCTTGAAATGAGTCTTGTCGGAATTCGTGACTTGTCTCTCTTGCAAACTCCACCGGCTGATAGACAACCGATTCTTACTTTTGTCGGAGAACAAAGTGAACAAGTTGCCATTGAAGCAATTCGTCGTGAGTTACTTCGTGAAGGGCAAGTGTTCTGGGTGCATAACCGAGTGCAATCAATTGAAGAGCGTGCCGCTGAAATTCGTGAATGGGTTCCTGAAGCTCGCGTTGCAGTTGCGCACGGCCAAATGGATGAAGCAAGTCTTGAGCAAATCGTTCTCGATTTCTGGGAAGGCAACTTCGATGTGTTGGTATGTACCACCATCATCGAAAGTGGCATCGACATGCCAACAGTGAACACGTTGGTCGTTGAACGCGCTGACTTGCTTGGGCTTGGTCAGATGCACCAGTTGCGAGGACGCGTCGGACGAAGCGGTCATCGTGCATACGCGTATCTCTTTCATCCCCGCGACAAAGTGTTGTCACACGACGCCTATGAACGCCTGCGCACCATCGGTGAATCAACTGACCTTGGTAGCGGCTTCAAGATTGCAATGCGCGATCTGGAAATTCGTGGTGCTGGAAACCTTCTCGGTGAATCGCAAAGCGGCCATATCGCCGCAGTCGGTTACGACCTGTATTGCCAACTCGTTACTGAAGCCGTGTCAGAAATGAAGGGCGAGTCCGTCACAGAAGATGCCGAGATCAAAGTTGACATAACTATGGACGCCCATCTTCCCGATGATTACGTCCCGAGTCAAGATCTACGTCTTGAGGCATACCGTCGACTTGCCACCGTGCGCACACCAGAAGAATTGGCAGACATCGAGACAGAATGGCGCGATCGTTTCGGACCATTGCCAGAACCTGCTCAAGCTCTTATCTCTGTCGGAGCACTACGCGTGGAATGTCTGCGCCTCGGCATTACGGAAATTGTCACCAACGGAAACACCATCCGGATCTCCCCCCTTAAATTGCGCGCAAGCCAGACCATGACACTGCGCCGCCTCGCATCAGTGGCCGTCTATAAAGACGAGCCGGGCTTCATCTCGCTGGCTGTTCCCCGTGGCGCAAACCCCGCAGTGACAGTCATCGCACTGTTGCAAGGTCTTTTTGACCCTTCAGACGACTAGGGTTTCTCTGTGATTAAGAGCCCCCGTCCTTCCCGTTTCGCTGCTGTTCTTGCAGCCACTTGCCTCATTGGTCTTACCGCCTGTTCAAGTGTGTCCTCTAGTTCTGACGTCTTTAGCGTGAATGGTTCTGGCTACTCGCAAGACACTTTTGCTTCTCTCGTCAAGGCGCTATCAGATGCAGGTCAATTCAAACCAGTAGATGGTGTGTTGAATAAGGAAGACGCCTCAGTCGTTCTTCGCACATTGATTCGCTATGAAGCTTTCTCGCAGTTCATCAAAGAGAACAACGTCAAAGTGAAACAATCAGACATCGACACTGTTATGAAATCTGCTGAAGCAGATACAGGCTTCGCTGCCTACCCAAAGCTGTTGAAAGACCTTCTTGTCAACTTCAACGTTGCTGATGTCACGCTTAAATCAATGGCTATTCCGAAAGAATCAGTGCTTGAGTCGTTGTACTCAAAGTCGCCTGCTTCTGCTGGCGTTTTGTGCCTCAGTCATATTTTGGTAAAGACCGAAGCGGAAGCAAAGACCGTTCTTGCCGATCTTGCTGGCGGAACAAAGTTTGCAGATGAAGCTGCAAAGAAATCAATCGAGCCAGGCGCAGACAAATCTGGCGGCTCGCTGGCCAATGGTGAAGAGCCATGCCAAGCACTTGCCAATTTGCAATCATCATTCGACAAAGACTTCATGATTGGTGCAGTGGCTGCAAAACCAGGTGTTCCAACGGGCCCAGTCAAGAGCTCATTTGGGTACCACATCATTTTGAGCCACCCGTTCTCTGAAGTGAAACAATCTGTCACCACTGTTGTTACCGAAAATCCTGGAACAACTTTGTTGGCCGGGTTTATGGCAGTTGCTGACATCACAATCAATTCGAAATACGGCGTTTGGAACGGCGCTACAGCCACCATTAGCTGATGCCTCGCATTGTCGTTGTTGGTCTCGGACCAGGTAATCCCGGGCTGATCACTTCCGACACACTGACTGCAATCACCAATATTCCACAGCGCTTTGTGCGCACCATTCATCATCCTTCAGCTCACCTGGTGCAAGAGGCGCAATCGTTTGATCACTTGTACGACAAGGCACCTTTATTTGACGACGTCTACCGAGAGATAGCAACAACATTGGTTGCTGCAGCCGTGCAGTATGGCGAAGTGTTGTACGCAGTTCCTGGTTCGCCCACTGTTC
>WLSJ01000051.1 GCA_009705865.1 Actinomycetota bacterium
AACACATAATCAATAGTCCATTGATTACCTTCGTCGAAAGAAGCACCGAGAGACCCCATAACGCTTTCGCCAATGCCGGCGACGAGACGTAGTTCAGAATTCAATGGCATGCCACTACTGCGACTACTTCCTCGGTACTGCTCGGCTTCTGAAGATGCAGACTCTTTATGACGACTGATGGTTGTGTCGTCTGTCTGAACAGCAGTACGTACGAAGATCAATGACCTACTCAACTGGTCGATCCTTGTCTGGTTTCGCGTTTCCGTCCAAAATCTTCTTTACTTCACGTGCTGCTTGATCAACAGCGAATTTGCCCATCATGCGCGCTCCTGGCGCTTGTTTGCGCAGGGCTGACACGATGGCTGAAGTCCGACGCTCAAATTCTTTTGAGAGCGCAGAAAGGTTCACGAAATTATTTCACAAAGACTGGACACGCGTCGTCACCGATTGGGCACATCGGGGCGTTCTTGCGTACAAGCAGGAAACAGCTATTGCAGAGAAGTTCGTCAGCACGTTTTGGCTGCAATTCGTCATCACCTGTTGAACGTTCGTCACTCTCAGGCACTTCATCTTCTTCAGCAGGAAGATCTTCGCTAGCCAAACGATCTTTAAGAATCTTGGACAGATCTTCTTCTACATCGTCCGGCGCAACCATGTCGTCATCGTCGTCTTCGTCGTCTCCGGCTTTTCGAACGATTGTTGCACCCATCGATTCATCGTCGTCTTCATCATCTTCGAGCAAAGCATCGTCGTCGTCTTCAGATAGTGGCTCGTCTAGTTCGAGGACATCAAGGTCGTCGATGTCTTCCCCATCGAGGTCAATTTCGATCTCGCTATCAATCGGTTCAATCTTCTTCTTAGCCACTAGGTGCTCCTAAATTCGTGCAAGGACTCGCGGCGGGATACTAGGCACAAAACATGGTGAAAGCACGAATGCTATAAAAACGCAGACTAATCGTGACGATTGTCACTCAGTCCTTACGAGTCTTTGTTGGACCGTTTGGACTCAGCTCGTCTTTCAGACTCGAGCCGCTCGAGCTCTGGTGCTTCTGTTGTCATATGGGCCATCGAGGCTGCAACAGCATGATGGCCAGCCTTCTCAGCTATCTGCTTATGCATCTCCAGAGCCACCCTGCGGTACGAAGGATGGCCTTGTGGACCAGAACGTAGTTCCAGCATGTGCATCGCCTCACGGGCGTTGAACTGCATCACGTAGCGAATGCGATACGCCATCGAAACCGCGTAACTGGCTTGATACGGATAATCAGCTGCCAAGGCGTCATAGAGCGACGATGATCGAGCCATCACTTCATCGAAAAGTTCTGCTCCCCCGGCTGCATCGACAAGGTCTGGACGCGCATAACCGTGATACGGAGTCAGAGGTTGCCACTCGATGGTCAAGAGGCGGTGCCTTTGGAGATCACGGAAAGCGCCGTAATCGGAGAGAACATCAAAACGATAATCGATACTTTCGAAGGCTCGACCTGGACGATGACGACGATTGTCTCTGTTGCCGATGTAAGTGTTCAGAATATCGGTCTTGTCTTCGATGCTCATTGCCTCGACTTGCAAACGAATTTGAGATTCGGGCAGGTGTGAATATTGATAGCAAGCTGCAGCCACGAGTTTGTTTTCGCCATCGGGATCAAAGTCGACAAGAGTTACTTCATCTACGTCGGTCGCTATCGCGTCTCCCATGATGGAATCAACTAAGTCTGTCATCGCGGCAGTGTTCGTTGACAAATAATCCGACCACTTTCCACCACGTTCAGCAATATCAACGCGACGCAAGAATGACGGAATCACCTTGCGCAGCTCGACCAACATCATGTCTGCGTAGTAACGCGCTTCAGGAAGCGGGTGAGCTCGCATTCGTAGGAGAAGCTGTTCATACCCCTGACCACTTCCGTAAATTCCGACATTGGACAATGAGGATGCTGGTAATAAACCACGAACTGCGTCTAATGCTTTGGCGCGAGTTGCCTGGCGGTAGACAAAATCGCTGTCCTTGGGGCCTTTGGGAACGGTTGCGCGAACATGTTCGGTCACCAACTCAGCTAGCTGACTGTATGAGTCAAACATCCGGTCCATGTCGCCGACATATCGGGTCCCAAATTTGCCTTCCAAAATATCTGGATCTCTGTAATACCTGTATCGCCCGCCCAGACGGTCGTCGTATGCGATGTACCGAGTGCTTTGCTCTAGGTAACTCATGAGGCGACCCCATTCGAGGATCTTTGTCAAGATATTCGAAGCCTGTTCGCACGCAAGATGCACTCCGCCAAGTTGCGCAACAGAATCGTCGCCGTACTCCACGAAGACTTTTTCATACAAAGTCTCGGCTCGATCAACACCCACTGTGGCATCGACTGCTTGGTCGCCAGCAATTTCTAGATCATTGACGAATTCGTCAAGAAACAAACGACGCAGACTCCGAGGACTACGGCTGTACCGAGCAAACAGTGCTCCCTTTACTACTTCTGGCAAATTGACCAGAGCGAAAACGGGCAGATCAAGATTCGTAAAATAACGACGCAGGATGTCAGATTCTGCTTCTGTAAATTCCTCAGGAACGTAGACACTCACGGCTTCTCAGCCTAGGAGTAGCACGGCACTGAATTAGGGATACCGCTACAACACATCTTTGTCTGTATGAGCCGCCAAAAATTCAGCGGCGACCGCCTTTTGGCGCTCAGGCGAGGTCCAAAAATCGATGGCTGTCATCGCCAAAATCTTGGCGCCGTCTACAACAGCTTGATCTGCCAAAGGTGTGCGCGCATACTCTGCGAACTGGACCGTATGAATTGATGTGCCGTGAGGAGCCGAGGCAATCATTGGATGTATCGATGGTACGAGGTGGCTGACATTTCCCATATCAGTACTTCCGACAACGCGGTGTCCCCCTCTGCGTGGGTCAGAGACACTTCGGCCAACGGCTGCAGCGTTCTGAACATACACAGCACTCATGGTGTCGTTTGTAATCATGTCCGCATAAGGCGATCCGATCCACGTGTGTTCAACTGTGCAACCACACGCAACTGCTCCGGCTTCTAGAGCAGCTAGTACGCGGGGCTTTAATGTTGCAAGAGATGTCACGTTGTCTGAACGTACATACCACTCCGTAGAGGCCTCTCGAGGAACGATGTTGGGCTTTTCTCCGGACTTGACAAAAATTCCGTGCACACGTTCTGTCGGACGAATGTGCTGGCGCAATGTGGCAACTCCCATGTAGCCGAGAACAGCTGCGTCCAGCGCGTTACGACCCATGTGCGGCGATGCCGCAGCATGAGCCTCTTGGCCTGTGTATTCGACAAGAAGTTGTTGGAGAGCTATTGCATCAATTGTGATTAAGTCAGCATCGGCTGGGTGAACCATCATCGCTAAGTCGACATCATCTAAACAACCGTGTTGAGCCATCAAAATCTTGCCTCCGCCACCTTCTTCAGCTGGAGTACCTAAGAAGCGGATTCTTCCGCCCGCACTACTGGCCACTGAAGCAAGTGCTGTCGCTGCTCCTAATCCGGCAGCAGCAATGATGTTGTGTCCACAGCCATGGCCAATGTCTGGCAAGGCGTCGTACTCACTCATGATGCATACCGTTGGTCCAAGACCTAGATCACCAGAAAAACCGGTCGCGCAGCCGTATGTGCCGACCTCAACAGGAAGTCCTAGTTCAGTGCTTGTTCTCGCCAGAAGTTCTGATGCAAAGAATTCCTCGTAGTTTTGTTCCGGGTGATCATGAATTTCATGACTAACAGCGAGGAGTCGCTCACTGTGCAGATCGATAAATGCACATGCTGCGTTCTTTAGAGCCTGAATTGCGTTGGCATCCACTACACAACTCCGTGGTCAAGCACGATCTTGCCTAATTGAGCGCCACGTTCTAAACGATCAATGGCGATTAAGTATTCAGCTAGCGGATACACATTGTCCACTGCAATCGGCAGACCGCTATTAATGATGTGCAGAAGTTGATCGAACTCTTCATAACTGCCCATGGACGACCCAATGATTTCGTATTGTTTGAAAAAGAGTCGCGGAATATTGATCTCTGCAGATGTTCCTGAGGTGCCGCCACACACAACCATTCTCCCGCCCGGCGCTAATGAGCGAACCGATTTATCCCACGTCGCTGGGCCAACACTCTCAATCACAACGTCAGCTTGTACTGCCCATTTTGCATCAGCCGAATCAATAGCCTCATCAGCCCCCATTACTAGAGCCTGTTTTCGTTTTTGCTCATCTCTGCTCGTGACAATCGCACGAGCGCCCATGAAATGAGTTAGCGCTAGAGCTGCTGTCGAAACTCCAGAACCAATTCCAACTATCAGGACAGTTTCCCCCGCGCGCACACGAGCACGATTAAGCATGCGAAGAGCAGTGAGATACGCCAAAGGGAAAGCTGCACTTTCGTGCCATGTCCGACTCGAAGGACGAGGACGTACGTTTCGTTCAGGAGCTACTGCATATGTGGCGTGACCGCCATGACAATGCTCTCCCCAAATCATGAAGCCAGGTCCCATCGGAGAATTGTTGCCGTACCGCACTATGTCTTCAACTGGTGAAACCCCAGGATTTACAACTACTTCATCACCTACTTTTACAGTTGTGACACGAGAGCCAATTGCATCGACAATTCCTGCGACGTCACATCCGGGAATATGAGGTAACGGTGGTTTTGGCATGCCACGCGTCACCCATAGGTCCATGTGATTGAGAGCGCTGGCTACCACACGTATGCGCACTTGATCTTCTTGTGGCTCAGGAGTAGCTATGTCTCCCCATGTGTATGCACCAGGCGATTCGTTAAGTATCCAAGATTTCATCTCACCACCGTAGATGCCTAGACGAGCAGTCTCCAGTAATCGGGCTGAATTTCTATGACAATGCGGTTCCAGTGCTGAATTTTCACACGATCGACTATTAAGGAAGTCGACGAAGAGGATCGCACACACTCAAGTGATGTGACTCGTGACGTGGAGATCAGTGGGTGCGGGATATGTGTACCCGTGCGCGATTTGCGCAAGGCTAAAAGACGCTGCCGAGGTGACATCGTGGCGTGCAATTTCATTACTTCGAGAAAACCATCATTGGGGTGGGATCGCGGGGCGATATCTCTGCCCCTAACAAAGCCAGCATTTGTTACAAGCACCAAATCGCCTCTCAGCCAATTTCCTACCTGCACGAAAGACGCTGCTCTCATTTGAACTTGAGGTTTGTCGTCGATGAATAGGGCGATCTTCATCGAATCAATCATGACCTCAGTACACGCCGCCCCAACTAGTGGCACAGGCGGATCTCCGAGACTGTGTGACAGATCGCCACTTATGACAATCATTCTGTCTTGCGGTGAACTACGTGCAATGGCGATGTCGTTGGAAACAACCAGATCCTGCTCAGTACGGAACGTGGGACTACCCCAAGGTTGACCGCGAACGATCATTTGCCTGATGCTCCCGATGCCGCGGCAACCACACCGTGGTCGAGAGCTTTAGCTGCGTGTTCTGCCGTGTCACGCAAAGATGGATTAGAAGTAGTCGCAACAATTTGTCGAAGTAAATCAATTAGTTGACGCATAGATCGAACGAAATCCCCCGGAGTTAGATCAACATCAAGGATTTTCGACAGCGGCCGACCATTAGCCCACGCGGCAGTCTCAAATGCAAGTCCACCATTGGGTGCGCGATGCTGATGCATTCCGCGTTCGTGTTGGATGCTTTGTACTTGTTCACTGACGCGTTCTATCTTCTTAAAACGCTGTCGAACTTGTTCGTTCGGCCATCGAGGTGCTCCACCTGTATCCCCACCTCTCGGTTCGTACACCAACGTCGACAGCACAGCCACTAAATCATTGACAGACAGATTGTCAAGAAGTCCACGATTCATCACTTCAACAATTAGCAAATCTGATTCATGAAAGATGCCTGCGAGCATTTCGCCTTTTTCATTCAATTTCCAGTCACTGACGTAATTAAGTTCTTCCAACATATGAATGACATCCATAAAGCGAGATCCGACAGAACCGGCTCTGTTCCCGACTCGGTTTTCCATTTGTTCAATTTCATTACGCAGTCTTTTTATGCTCTTATGCGACAACGGAGAATCAATAACTCTCGGCCCGCGATCTTCTTCCATTGGTTTTCCCATAGTCTCGTCAATTCGGGCCTTGGTGAGACGAGTAGCTGATTCGCGAATGAATTCGGTTCGTGCAGGCTCAAATGGAACTGGTAAGTCTGTGTGACCTGCTTTGAGAGGAAGTGATCTCAGATCCTTGGCCATAACGTCGAGAATTTTCCTACTCGGAGTCACAACTGTTAAACGGATACCGGAACGCCGTGCTGCCGTACTGATGATTAAGCCCCGTCCTCGAATATTCGATGCATCAAACATCACAATGTCGCCAGGACGTAACGAGCGAAGAGAAATTTCAGCCTCAACAGAAGATGCTGTGGTTCCCGAACTATTCGCAGACTGATCCAAAGAATCTTTGTCAGCCATTGCTCGTTCAAGAAGCAATAATTCTCTCTTGCGACCTTCTAACGAGGCCTCTGAAGTTACAACGTCTTTGTCTGCTTGAAACTGAGCAAATGACAAATTCAAGATGTGATGCGCACCGTCAAGAGAATGATTTCTGACCATATTGACTGCCATATTGCACGTGGGTCGAAATGCTGACGACAAACGAAAGCTGCGACTGAGAGCTAGGCCCACGACTTGTTCAAAATCAACGAACGGATTCCACAGGGATATTGCATGGCCAATATCGTCCAATCCTCTTCTGCCCGCCCGCCCGGTGAGCTGAGTGAATTCCGAGGCACGCAACAACTGATGATGTTCGCCTGTGTACTTTGTTAGTTTTTCGATCACTACAGCGCGTGCAGGCATGTTGATACCGACGGCCAAGGTCTCGGTAGCAAACACCACTTTTACGAGCCCTTGAACGAAGCATTCTTCCACCGCTTCTTTGAACATTGGAATCATGCCGGCATGGTGGCAAGAGATCCCACTGGCTACATCATCGATAAAGTTGTGAAATTCCAACGCATCTTTGTCGTCCTGGGTGAGGTTCTCGCAATGTCGTTCAACAATCTCACGAATCAGCGATTCTTCTTCCAAAGTTGTTAGGACAATGCCAGCTTTCATGCACGAATGAACTGCATCCTCACACTGTGCCCGGCTAAAAATGAAAACTATCGCTGGAAGCATTGAGTTGTCTTCCAGAAGTTCCACAATCTCTGGACGTGTAGGCGAAGAGAAGCGGCGAGGCTTTTTCCCACCGACATGACTAGATCTGCCACGTGTTTGAGAAGCATTAGACAACAATCGCTGCACATGTCGATTAGGTTCGCCCGAGATAACTGTTTCAAACATCTCACACTGTTTCGAAGCATTATCGAACAAAGCAAAATGATTGACAAGTTCAATCGGTCTAGTTGTCTCAACAACCACATCGGTTCTGCCTCGAACTGTTGATAGCCAGTCCCCCACTTCGTCAGCGTTTGACACCGTTGCCGATAAACACACCAACTGAACTTCGGGGTCTAGTTGAATGATTACTTCTTCCCACACAGGTCCTCGGTACGCATCTTGCAAGTAATGAACCTCGTCAAGAATCACAACGCCCAAATCGTCTAGCCGCGTTGATTGGGAATAAATCATGTTGCGAAGAACTTCTGTAGTCATAACTACAACGGGAGCTTCCGGATTTACAGCGTTGTCGCCTGTGACTAGGCCAACTTTGTGAGCTCCGTACAGATTCTGCAGATCTCGAAATTTTTGATTAGAGAGGGCCTTGATAGGAGTCGTATAAAACGCACGAAGCCCCAATGAACGAGCTCGAGCAATTGCGTATTCAGCAATCAGAGTCTTTCCAGAACCCGTAGGGGCTGCTACGAGAACCGATGCATCCGCGTCAATAGAGTCCATTGCCTTTATCTGAAATACATCAGGGGCGTAGGTCAAAGATTCAAGGAAATTAGAACGCAGTTCAGACACAGTGTTATGCAGTCCTGCGTCGTGTCAGGAGCCATCCCACCAATACCGCTACTAAGTACAGGACTGAAAGCGGAATTGCCAGAGCCAACATGCTGATTGGATCACCTGATGGAGTTATGACAGCTGCGGCTACAAAGATGCCCATAATCGCATATCGCCATTGCTTAATAAGTGTCTTAGGCGTCACCACTGATACCAGTTGAAGAAACACCAGAAGAACCGGACTGAGGAAGCCAACGCCGAAAGCGAGCATCATCATCACGACTAGTGAAATGTATTTGGTCACTTGATACGCCTGTGTAACGTCATTTCCGGACCATGAAATTAGGAATTCCAAAGCCTTATCAAGAGTCCAGTAAGCCAGATAGCAACCAAAGCCGAACAAAATCACTGAAGACGCAATAAAAGGAACTGCATAGTTCTTTTCGCGCTTAGACAATGCAGGCACGATAAATCGCCAAATCTGCCAAAGAATTACAGGAAGTGCAAGAACGAGTCCGCCATAAAGGCAAACGCGCATTCGAGCTGTAAATCCGTCAAGTGGTCCCAGTGAAAAAAGTGATCCGTCGCATCCGAAATCCGGTCTCTGGATACACAGGTTTCTGTACGGCCTCGTGAGAACATCCTTCAATTGATCGTAGAAGGCCAACAGCAAAAGGGTCGATACACCAATTGCTAGAGCACTTCTCACAAGACGCATGCGTAGTTCTCGCAGATGATCCATCATTGACATGGCCTCAATCGGACTGTTCTGTGTATTAGTCATTGGATTCTGCTGGCTTATCTACAGCCGATAAATCTTCAGAGAAATTTGGCTTGGGATAACTTGCCCGCTCGGGTCGCATTGGTGGCGAAGGTTCTGTATCGACCTGACCGAAACCGTGACGTATTTGGTCGGCTGTGCTCTTTAGCTCTGCAATTGGTTCGGAGAAAGTGTCTCTGAATTCCTTTTCGTATCCACTCGCGGCTCGACGCAGGTCCCCGTATATTTTTCCGCCCTTGCGGATGACGCCCGGGAGGCGTTCAGGCCCAAGGACAACCAAACCGGCGACCAAAAGAAACAGAATCTCGCTCCCGGACATATTGAACACCCACCAAGCATAGAAGCAGGCACCTAGTGTTACGGGGTGCAACAACGCATTGCTTCCCTTCGTTCTGAGCCGATTGCCTTTGCCCACCGAGGAGGAATGGCTCATGCCCCCGAAAACACCTTGGCAGCGTTTGTCCTCGCGCTCAAGCTCGGAGCTAACGGGTTAGAGACAGATGCATGGACTACTGCAGACGGACATGTGGTGCTCGACCACGATGGAACTGTAAAAAGGATTGGTCGGCGTAAGCCCATTTCTTCAATGCAATTGAGCAGTTTGCCCAGTCATATTCCGACACTCTCGTCTTTGTTCGAAACATGTGGAACTTCATTTGATCTCAGTATCGATATCAAAGATGAACAAAGTTTTGCACGATCTGTCGACACAGCTCGCCAATCAGGTTTCGATGAATCCCGTCTGTGGCTGTGTCATTACTCATCCGCAGTAGTCATCGAGCAACGTCGGCTGCTCCCGAATGTCCGACTCGTCGATTCCACTCGAATCACTCGAATGAAAGAAGGGCTGGAGATGAGATGCGCAAAGTTGTCCAGCTATGGAATTGATGCTCTCAATATGCACCACAGTGATTGGACCGGAGGATCATCCACACTTGTCCACAAGTTCGGCCTGCACGCATTCGGTTGGGATGCTCAATTTGATTATGTGCTGAGCAACTCATTACGTATGGGTCTCGACGCTGTGTACAGCGATCACGTTGACACAATGGTGGATGCTTACGCCGCAGAAATAGGGCATGTGCCCCGGTGCAACTAGTTACAGAGAAGCCAAGCGATTAAGCGGCCACACGATGGCAAACGCTCGCCCGACAACAAGATCTTCAGAAATGGGTCCAAAACTCCGACTGTCAAAAGAGTCTGGTCGATTATCACCCATAACAAATATTTTCTTCGCGGGAATCTTCTGTGCAGGCATGTCTACAACTCGACAGCGGTCAGACGCAGTGGCTGCTTTCAGATCGTCTTTGTTGAGATAGGGCTCATCAATCTTCTTTGTGTTTACAAACACCACACAGTTCTTGATTTCAATCACATCGTTCTGAACTGCGATGACCCGCTTGATTAAATCATCATGAGCGACAGTGCCATCACTAGTTGTCACGCGATCAAAAACTACGACATCGCCTCTATGGATCGAGTGAAGTCGGTAGCTCATTTTGTTGACCAGGACTCGGTTATCACCCAGCAAAGTTGTTTCCATTGACGGACCTGAAATGTAGAACTGTTGCAAGACGTACACGCGAACCAGTAAGGCAGCAGACAGTGCGAGAATCACGACGAGGACCCAATCGCGAAGCACCTTGGAAATTGAGTGATGCTCGTGTTCATCAGTCAGTAGTGAGGGCTCTGTCATGAAGGCTCAACGATACTCCTCGGGCACCTTCGGTACCTGCTGTCCGTATTGAAATCGTCACATCCAAGTCAAAACATGGTGGCCAGACGGTCGTCTGTGTAGGCTTATCGCAGGCCCTACAGGGCAAACCACTGGTGCCGGTGATCGGCGCATAAGAAGGGACTCCCCCAAAATGAAGGTATGGATTGATCAAGACCTCTGCACTGGCGATGGCCTCTGTGAAGAAATTGCGCCAGATGTGTTCACGCTTCTCGACGACGGCCTTGCCTATGTTCGTGAAGGCGACACCGTGTATGCGAAGGCTAAAGGAAACGCTGAAGGCGCAGAAGGCCTTGCTAATTTCTCTGACAAATTGATTGATGCAGTTGTTGAATCTGCCGAGGAATGCCCCGGCGAATGCATCTTTATTGAGCCTTAAAGACTCGAACCAATCCAGCGCGCCACGGTAAGAAACGCTGTGTGTGCCACCATTCGGTGGTCAGGTCGAACCGCCATTCCTTCAATGTGCCACGTGCGGTGAAGCACTTCCAAGGTTCGCTGATCTACCCAGCCCTTGCCCATTGACTCGCGCACCTGTACTGCTTGAGTAATCGACGGTGTGTAGGCAACAAGCAAGCCTCCGGCCTCTAACACGTGTTGGACTCGAGGAACTACTTGCCACGGTTCGGGAAGGTCGAGCATGACCCGATCAAAAGACCCCTCCGGAGTTTGCTCGTAACTATCACCGAGAGACACGTTGTAGCGAGACAAAGCTTCTTCACCGAGAAATGAACGAACATTTGCTCGTGCGCGGTTCATGAAATCCTCACGTAATTCAAGTCCGGTGATCTGTGCGCCGTAGCGCAACATCGTCATGGACAATGCGCCAGAACCGACGCCTGTTTCGAAGACGCGTGCGCCCGGATAGATATCTCCGATCATGCACATTGGTGCCAGATCTTTTGGATAAATCACTTGCGCTCCGCGTGGCATTTCAATCACGAAATCTTCCAGTGTCGGGCGAAGGACAATATATTTTGAGCCCTTGGTCGATTCAATTGGTTGTCCGGGAAGGGTTCCAATAACAGCACTGTGCGGCACAAAGCCAGCGTGACTATGGAACTCCCCTTCACTGTTCAATTGAATGAGGTAACGGCGCTGCTTTGAGTCAATAAAGAGGGCTTTTTCACCCTCGGCAAACATTCCGCTCATGATGTGCGTTGACCATTCTTCGTAATACGGATCTCCATCGATTCATCCTTAGCTAAGACGACACGACGAACACGAGTAGATGCGCGTGTTACGAATCGAGTAACTCCGACAACAGTCACGATTCGGCTGACCCAACGAACTTTGCGAGTTTGACTAAGAAAGATTCGACGTCCGACGAAACGGACCACAGAACTCATAAGTTTTAGAACCGGCGAAATTCAACGCGAGATGCACGGCGACGGCCTCTGCGTCGTCCGAACAGATACGCAAGAAGTACGACGATCGAGGCTGCAGCTGAACCGATGGCGATAGCTGATTGTTTCTTATCGGCTGCGCGTCCTTGAATGTCGGCCTGAAGTGCTCGAAACTTGCCCTCTAGGTCTTCACGGGAAATTCTGGTGTTCTCTGCCATTTTTATGATTCCTTTGCCAATGAGCGTTGCGACACCCGAGAAAATGTGATTGAGACCAAGACTGCAACGACGCAGACGGTGATGAAATAGTGAACGAACGACCAAGATCCGTCAAGAGATGTTCCGCCGATGTCCTGACTTAACCTCAATACGCCCAAAGCTGCAAAGATCATTGACAGACCAAGCGCAAGAGCAGCAATGCTGCCCACCATGACCCAACGGGCTG
>WLSJ01000052.1 GCA_009705865.1 Actinomycetota bacterium
GATAACAGGGCCAAAGAACGATGCTTCTTTCAAGCCACCAGGGTTGAAAGTGATGATTGGCGTACCGACATCTTTGCCAGTGCGTTCAAGTGCAATTGCAGTTTCGTCAGCAATGAGACGATCAAACGTTTCATCGTTGACTGCAGATGCCCACTCAACAGGAAGTCCAGCAGATTTCAGCAACGAAGCAATATGACCTTCAATGTCGGCGACAAACAATTCACGTTCTTGTTTGTTGTGCAAGCTGGTGCCAAGTGCGGTGTACACCTTGGCAACTGCATCATTACCGGCGACTGAACGTGCCTTTGCTGCTACGCGCAAACCAGATGTACCGGCTGCATGCACTTCTTTATAACCAGCCGGCATCGATGCGTAATCCATGGTGTCCTGATTCAGGATCTTGAGAGAGATGAACTTCCACGCGACGTTGTAGTCACGTAGCTGTTGCACTTCAGTCACCCAACGAGATGTGATCCATGCCCATGGGCATACAGGGTCGAAGAAAAAATCAAGGTCAGCCATGACTAGACCCTAGCGATTTCGCGTTCTTCGAATGTTTCAATGAGGTCGCCAGGCTTCAAGTCTTGGAAGTCAGACAAGCCAATTCCGCATTCGAATCCTTCACGTACTTCACGGACGTCATCCTTGAAGCGACGAAGAGACTGGATGGAGCCCTTCCAGATGATGGTTCCGTCGCGAAGGAAGCGCACCTTGGTACCGCGAGTGATGACTCCGGTACGGATGAAACAACCAGCGATAGCGCCAAGTTTTGGAACACGGAAGATCTCGCGAACTTCTGCTTCACCAGTGACAACTTCTTCAAACTCAGGAGCCAACAGACCAAGCATTGCTCGTTCCATATCTTCAAGAAGTTTGTAGATGATTTCGTATGTACGAATCTCAACCTTTTCAGTTTCTGCGAGATCGCGAGACTTACGGTCAGGACGTACGTTGAAACCAATGAGCGTTGCATTAGTTGTAGCAGCAAGAGTGATGTCGTTTTCGGTGATACCACCAACGCCACGATGAACAAATGCCACCTTGACTTCAGGACGCTCTAGTTTGCGCAGGCTTTCAGTGACTGCTTCAAGGGAACCTTGTACGTCAGCTTTGATAACAAGGTTCAGTGTTGCCACTTCGCCTGCCTGAATTTGGCTGAAGATGTCTTCGAGCTTCACGCCGCCTTGAACGCGTGAGTCGCCTCGTTGGCTAAGGACGCGACGTGAATGACCACGAGCATCTCCAACAACGCGTGCTGTTTTTTCATCAGGTGCTGAACGGAATTCATCACCAGCTTGTGGCACAGACGAAAGTCCGAGTACTTGTACTGGAGTTGATGGGCCGGCTTCTTTGATTTGCTCGCCGCGCTCGTTGATCAACGCGCGCACCTTGCCCCATGCAGCACCAGCCACGATGGGATCGCCGACTTTCAGAGTTCCCTTATCAACAAGAACAGTTGCTACTGGTCCACGTCCGATATCAAGGTTGGCTTCAAGTACTACACCCTTTGCGCGCCCTGTTGGGTTTGCAGTGAGGTCTTCAAGTTCAGCCACAACAGTGAGCTGTTCAAGCAGGTCATCAATACCGAGGTTCTGCTGTGCAGACATTTCGACAACGATGGTGTCTCCACCCCATGCTTCAGGCACCAATTCATATTCGGCTAATTGAGTAAGAACTCGCTGAGGATCAGCGTTTTCTTTATCAATCTTGTTGACCGCAACGATGATTGGCACATCAGCAGCTTTTGCATGATTGATGGCTTCAATTGTTTGCGGCATGACGCCGTCGTCAGCTGCAACAACAAGAACCACGATGTCAGTGACTTGTGCACCGCGCATACGCATCTTTGAGAATGCAGCGTGACCTGGAGTGTCAATAAAGGTGACTTTCTTGCCATCTTTTTCAACTTGGTATGCACCGATGTGCTGAGTGATTCCACCAGCTTCACCAGCAACAACATTTGCTGAACGAATACGGTCGAGCAATGTTGTTTTACCGTGGTCAACGTGACCCATCACTGTGATGACAGGAGGACGCGGTTCTTGCAATGCTTCGTCATCGTCATCAGAATCGTCGAACAATGCCTGTAGTTCTGTTTCTTGCTGTTGGCCTGGATCAACGAGAAGGATTTCTGCACCAACTTCAAGAGCGAACAGTTCCATTTGCTCGTCACCAAGACTCATGGTGGCCGTAATCATTTCGCCGTGCTCTAAGAGATAGCGAACAACATCAGCAGGTGTGCGGTTTAGCTTCGGAGCGAACTCTTGTGCCGATGCGCCACGTTCAATGATGATTGTGCCCTCAGGAACGGGAGCATTGCTATTTGAGTAGCTAGTGAATTGCGGCTGCAGTTCATCGAACTCGGCCCTACGACGTGCACGAGATTTTTTACGAGGCGCGCGACGTTGACCATTGTTGCGTGGACCACCAGGACCGCCGCCAGGACGAGGACCGCCACCAGGACCACCAGCACCTGGGCCACCAGCACCAGGACCGCCGCCGGGTCCACCAGTACGTGGACCACCAGGGCCACCTGGGCCACCAGTGCGGGGAGCAAAACCAGTACGAGGACCGCCAGGGCCACCTGGGCCACCAGTACGTGGGCCACCAGGACCACCAGGGCCGGGACGACTGCCAGGACCAGGACGGAAACCAGGACCGCCAGCAGGACGAGGACCACCAGGACCAGGTCGGAAACCAGGACCGCCAGCAGGACGAGGACCACCAGGAGCAACGCGGCCACCTGGAGGAGGAGGAATTGGACGACCCGTTGACGACATTGGACCAGGAGGAGGTGGAATAGGTCGAGCGCCAGGGGCACTTGGACCACGTGGTGGCATTCCGGTTGGCGGCATGCCAGGAGGAGTTGACCGAGTTGATGGCGCAGGACGCGCCGATGGCATCGGATTTATTGGCGGACGCGGAATAGAACTTGTGGGGCTTGGTCGACCACTTGAAATAACGCGCGATTCGCCAGCAGGAGGTGCAGCAGGCGCTGGTGTTTCGACAACTGGTGTTGGTGCAGGAGTTTCAACTACCGCAGCAGGTGCTTCTACGACAGGAGCAGGTGCTGGTGCTTCGACAACAGCAACCGGTGCTTCAACAACTGGTGTTGGTGCAGGCGCTTCAACGACAGGAGCTGCATCAACTTTTGCAGCAGCAGTTTTAGTTGCAGCAGCCTTTTTCGCTGGTGCTTTTTTAGCCGCAGCCTTCTTTGCAGGAGCAGCGACAGATCCATCATCGGCATCAACTTTTTTCACTGCTGCTTTTTTGGCGACAGCTTTTTTGACAGGCTTTTCTTCTTCAGGTTGCGCATCACGCTTCAACCCGTCCTTGACGGCCTTTCGACGAACACGGTCAGCTTGAGCTTCTTCCATCGAGGACGACACGCCCTTGACGTCGATGCCCATCGTCTTTGACAGATCGAGTGCTTCTTTGTTCGTGAGACCGAGCTCTTTTGCGAGCTCGGCGATTCGGATCTTCTTGACTGGCAAGGGTTAGGCCTCCGTGCTTTCGGCTGTAGCTGACGTATTGCCTGCCCACTCTTGTTCGCTGATGACAGAACCATCAGTGTTGTGGAATTGCATTTCGCCTGTTTCGTCGTTCTTGCGCCATTCACCTTCGGCGTATTCAGTTTTACGCGGTGATTGACGTGGTTCAAAAATTCCGTTTGATTCGTTCACTGCTTGTGTCTCTGACTTGATGTCAATACGAACACCAGTGAGGCGAGCAGCAAGACGCGCGTTCTGTCCTTCTTTTCCGATTGCCAATGACAATTGGAAGTCAGGAACAATGACATCTGCCTGAGTGGAATCTTCGCTGAGACGAACTTCAGTTACTTTCGCTGGCGACAATGCCTTAGAAACGAAATCATGAAGATCTTCTGAGTAAGAAACAATGTCGATTTTTTCGCCACGAAGTTCGTTAACGACCATGCGGACGCGTCCACCGCGAGCACCAACACATGCGCCCACTGGGTCAACGTTTGGATCGTTCGAGAGAACTGCAATCTTTGTGCGATGGCCAGGCTCACGAGCACATGATTTGATTTCGACAACTCCGTCAGCAATTTCAGGTACTTCTAGCTCAAACAAACGCTTGATAAGACCTGGGTGCGTACGGCTCACAACAATTTGTGGGCCCTTTGCGGTCTTGCGTACTTCAACGATGTATGCCTTCAGACGAGCACCAGTTTCTGGACGCTCGTACGGAACTTGTTCAGCCTGAGGCAAGAGTGCTTCCACTTTTCCAAGGTCGAGCAGTGCATAACGACCATCTGACTGCTGAATGATTCCGGTGACAAGGTCGCCTTCGCGGTTTGCGTATTCTTCGAACTTGCGATCGCGTTCAACTTCACGGATGCGCTGGCTCATGACCTGCTTGAACGTGGCTGCAGCAATACGACCGAGTTCGTGCTTGTTCGGAGTGTCGTCGCGCTCGTTCACCCAGTTGCCGTCTTCATCAACGTCATAGGCAGTGAACTTCATGTCGAGGTTCTCAGGGTTCACCTCAACGATGACCTCATCAGCAGCGTTAGGCCGCTTCTTATACGCAGTGGCAAGTGCCTCTACTAATACCTGCAACAAAGCATCAATACTGATGCCGTGGTGTTCTGCGAGCAGACGAACTGCATCGGACATATCTAGGTTGCTCATTGTGCGTTGACCTCCTGATTGTTGGTGGATTCAGATTGGGCAGCGGCATTGCGCTTTGCAGCACGTGCCTCTGGAGAGTTGGGTTTGGCTTGGGTCTCCCATACGAAAACGGTCTTTGCCTTTTCGATGAGCGACAACGGAATTTCGACAGTGTCTGAGGAGTTCTCAAGACGGACACTTGCCGTGGTGGAAGTTGCACCGATCAGAGCGCCTGCGAAACGGCGACGACCATCAAGTTCGGCAACGAGACGAATGGTGACGTTCTTGCCCACTTCGCGCTGAAAGTGATGCGGGGTACGAAGCGTGCGCTCGAGGCCTGGGCTTGTGACTTCAAGTGTGAATCTGCCTGGCACCACATCATCGTGTTCAAGTTCGCGGCCAAGAAGGCGCGTCACGAGAGAAATCTGATCAACGTCGACGCCAGACTCTTGCCCGGTCGGGGTATCGATAGTGACGCGCAAGATGCCGCCGGCAAATTCCAGGTCATACAGCTCAAGGGAAAGGTCGGCCAAGATGGGAGCAACCATGGTTGTCACTGCTTCTACGACATTGATCGACATATGACTCACCTCTCCCGCCAAAAACTTGGCTCTAACAGAACAAAAGGCACGGGGGTAAGCCCGTGCCTCAGGTTCACCGAACTTCAAAGGACGGGGACAATCATATCTAATCAAAGTAAGGTTTCGCTCCGATGCTCCGTTCCTCCACTCTCTTCGTTCGCACCCTTCGTGACGACCCGGCCGATGCCGAGGTCCCGAGCCACCGTTTGCTGGTGCGCGCTGGCTATATCCGCCGTGCCGCCCCAGGTGGTTACACATGGCTCCCCCTTGGTTGGCGGGTCCTGCGAAAGGTCGAAGCCATTGTGCGAGACGAGATGGATGCCATGGGAGCACAAGAAGTTCACTTTCCTGCCATGCTTCCCCGCGACATTTATGAACTCACAGGACGCTGGGAAGAATACGGCGACAATCTCTTTCGTCTGAAGGATCGAAAAGGTGCCGACTTCTTGTTGGGACCAACCCACGAAGAGATGTTCACACTGCTCGTCAAAGATTTGTATTCCAGCTACAAAGACCTTCCGGTGTCTTTGTATCAAATTCAAACGAAGTACCGCGACGAAGCACGACCACGCGCTGGGTTGTTACGCGGTCGAGAGTTTCTCATGAAGGACAGTTACTCGTTCGACATTGATGATGCCGGACTTGCTGTCAGCTACAACGCGCACCGCGATGCATACGAACGGATTTTTACTCGTCTGAAATTGCCATACGTCATTGTGAAAGCAATGAGCGGCGCTATGGGTGGTTCAGCCAGTGAAGAATTCTTGGCTCCTATCGAAGTGGGCGAAGACACGTTTGTTCGTTGCACCAAGTGTGACTATTCAGCAAATACTGAAGCTGTTACCACAGCGGTCCTAGCGCCAGATACGTCCTCATACGACAGCGCAACCGTTGTTGAAACGCCGAACTGCCCCACCATTGCAACACTGGTTGATTTCCTGAACGCAAACCATGCACGCACAGATCGTGCGTGGACCGCTGCTGATACTTTGAAAAATGTGGTGCTGCAGTTGCGTCACCCCGATGGCACTACTGAAGTGTTGGTTGTTGGCGTTCCTGGTGACCGCGATGCAGACATCAAACGAATCGAAGCCCAAGTATCACCGTCTGAAGTGGAGCCACTTGATGATGCCGGATTCGCGCAGCACCCTGGCCTGATTCGCGGGTACATCGGACCACAGGTTCTGGGCACATCAGGCACCACGGGTGTTCGATACCTGCTCGACCCTTCAGTAGTTGCGGGCAGCGAGTGGGTAACTGGTGCAAACGTTGCCGGGTCTCACGTTCTTCATCTGGTCAATGGTCGTGACTTCACGGCTGACGGAACGATTGAAGCTGTGGAAGTTGCAGCTGGCGACCCATGTCCGTCATGTCGTGCACCATTAGAGATTGCACGTGGAATAGAAATTGGTCACGTCTTTCAGTTGGGTCGCAAATACGCAGACACACTTGGCCTTTCGGTGCTTGATCAGAACGGCAAACAAGTCGTTGTCACAATGGGTTCGTATGGCATTGGCGTGTCACGCGCAGTTGCTTCAATTGCCGAAGTGTTCCACGATGATCTCGGTTTGAAATGGCCACGTGCTATTTCTCCAGTCGATGTTCACATCGTTGTCACCGGAAAAAATGGTGACGACATCACCATCGCAGGCGAAAAGTTGGCTGCAGAACTTGAAGCACAAGGACTTGACGTTCTCATTGATGACCGAAACGGTGTCTCGCCTGGCGTCAAGTTCAAAGACGCAGAATTGATCGGAATTCCGACCATTGTGGTTGTCGGCAAGTCCTTGGCTGAAGGCAACATTGAACTGCGCGATCGTCATGCCGGTACGAACGAGGCAATACCCATCAACAGTGCGGTCCAACGCATCGTTGCGCTGGTGCGCGAAGGCTAAAAATGTTTCGTCGTGTCATAGGTGCTCCGCAGCACTACGACTGGGGCGACCCCACTTTTATTCCGCAACTATTCCAGTTTCCTGCTGGCGCACAACCGTGGGCAGAGATGTGGTTCGGCACTCACCCAGCAGCGCCATCTCGCCTTGATTCCGAAGACGGACCATTGTTGTCAGACGACATTGGCGATATGACAATGCTTGTCAAAGTTCTCGCGTGTGCTGCACCGCTATCTCTGCAAACCCACCCAACACGCCAGCAAGCCGAACGTGGATTTGCACGAGAAAATGCAACCGGTATCGCTCTCAATGATTCGAAACGAATTTACAAAGATGCGTCAGACAAACCTGAGCTACTGATAGCTCTGACCGAATTCGAAGCACTGTGTGGTTTTGACACTATTGATTCTTCTATTGCTCGCCTGCAACAGTTTGGTTGGCACGACGAAGCTGACGTTCTTGACCAAAACGGCATCGACGGGTATTTGTTGTGGGCATTTGATCAGCGCACTGCGCCATCGATGACATCAGTGCCCGACTGGATGACACGCCTCAGCGATGCATACCCAACAGACCGGGCATTACGCGTTGCCCCGCTATTGCATCATGTTGTGCTGCAACCCGGGCAAGCCATTTCTCTTCCTGCCGGAAACCTGCACGCATATTTGCACGGAGCAGGACTTGAAGTCATGGCATCGTCAGACAATGTGGTGCGCGCAGGCTTTACCTCGAAGCATGTTGACGTAGCCGAACTATTACGGGTTGTTGACACGTCTCCCCTTGCTCACCCCGTTTCATCACCGGGCGACAACGGACATTGGATGGAATACATATCCCCGTCAGCAGCATTCTCTGTTGCCTCAACCTCGTGGGAAAATCTGCACACGGTAGAAGCAAGCACTTCTCACAGATTCTTTTTTGGACCCGTGGGCGACGATGCGACTCCTGATATGACATGGCTACCCGCCGGAGAATCACACAACTTTAAAACCATGCCAGGCACTCACAATATTGCCTGGATGTTTACTCAGAACTAATTGCCTACAGCTTTTCTGATTTCCACGATTTTTTCGGCTGCATGATTGGCGTCTTCGCCTTTTTCATCCATGAGATGAGATCTGTCACGAGCCGCTTCACGTTCAGCAAGTTTTGTGTCAGCGCGAGCGATAGCTGCATCTGTGCCGTGTTCGTTAATGAACTCGGCCCATTCGACCAATGCTTCAACCATCTCGTCTTCTGGCACAACAGCAACATTGCGGCCCTTGACGAATAGATGTCCGCGCTTGTTACCAGCAGCAATACCAAGATCTGCTTCGCGTGCTTCACCTGGGCCATTGACAACACAACCCATCACAGCAATTTGAAGCGGCAGCTTCTTGTGTTCAAAAGCAGCAAGTGCTCGATTAGCTACATCGATCACGTCAATTTCTGCTCGTCCACAACTTGGGCATGCAATGAGGTCAACGTTCTTACGTTCACGTAAGCCGAGTGCTTCTAACAATTGTCGGCCAGCACGTGCTTCTTCAACTGGGTCAGCAGTGAGGCTGTATCTAATGGTGTCGCCAATGCCTTCTAGTAGCAGAGTGGAAATTCCGGCAGTCGCCTTAATAAGACCGGCAGGTGGTGGGCCAGCTTCTGTGACACCGAGGTGAAGTGGAATATCTGTGGCCTCGGCCAACATGCGATACGCCTCGACCATCAGCGGAACATTGCTTGCCTTCACTGAAATCTTGATGAGATTGAAATCAACTTCCTTGAAGTATGCAATTTCATGCATAGCCGATTCCACCATTGCAGCTGCAGTGAGTCCGCCGTACTTTTCATACAACGACGGATCAAGAGACCCACCATTAACGCCGATTCGAATTGCAAGATTTCGATCTCGCGCTTCAGATGCAACAGCTTTGATGTGTTCTGGTTTACGAATGTTGCCAGGGTTCAAACGAAGTCCGTGAACACCTGCTTCCATTGCAGCCAACGCCATCTTGTACTGATGGTGAATATCGGCGATGATCGGAATAGGAGAACGCGGAACAATTTGCGCAAGACCTTCTGCTGCATCTTGGTCATTACATGTGCACCGAACAATGTCGCAGCCTGCTGCTGCCAATGCGTAGATCTGCTGCAATGTGCCTTCGACATCGGCGGTCTTCGTAGTGGTCATGGACTGCACCGTGATGGGAGCACCACCACCGACAGGAACTTTGCCCACCATGATTTGCTGAGTATTGCGACGCTCGAACATGTTCATCAGTCTGTCAGTTCCGCGACCAATTAACCGATTGGTTGCGTGATATCGAGGTACAAACCGGTGATAAGCAGTAGTGACAAAAGCCCCACCACCATTGTGGCAAGCGGCACCATTTTGTTGATGTCTGCTCGATACAGCTTTCCTTTGCGTGAACGCACGCGCTCGTAGATAGCAATGGCTGCATGGCCCCCATCAAATGGCAGGAGCGGAAACATATTGAAAACCCCTACAAATACATTGATGCTGGCAAGCAATACAAGAACACCCTTGAGGCCATCGGAACGACCGATGGTGCCCCCGATCTCGCTGACGCCAACCACTGTGGTGGGACGAGTCTCAAGCGTGGCTTCAGGAGAATTGGTGAGATGGCGAATGGAGTTCATGGGATTAAGCGCCACCACAACACCACGCACCGAACCTGTAATGGTGGACCCGATATCTGACAGCGAATGTCCAACTGACGAAAGAACACTGAGTTCTTTCCAACCCCAGTCATCTGCCATCACTCCGAGATATGCGCGACCAGGTTTGGTGGGATGAGTTGTCAACACGACATTGCGTGATTGGCGCACACCATTATGTTCAAACACCACATTGATGGAGTCGCCTACCCGAAATGTTTGGATGGCTGACGAAACACTGTTGTAGTCAGTTACCGGAACACCGCCGACAGAGACCAGCACATCACCGATAACGATGCCAGCTTGAGAAGCAGGGCTCGTTGCAGCATCAAGACCACGGATAGTTGATACCCCGGTGTTTTGTTCACGCCCGCTAGAGGAATACACGCCGAAGAACAACACGAAAGCAATCACCATGTGCATCAGAGACCCAGCGGTAATAACCAGCAATCGTCGAGGAAAAGTTTGAGAGCGATACGCGCGTGATTCATCGGCAGGATCTACTTCGTCAACGTTGTTCATTCCGATGATGCGCACAAAGGCACCCAACGGCAATGCGCGCACTCCGTATTCCACTTCTCCCTTTGTGCGGCTCCACACTCGTGGCCCAAAGCCCATGAAGAACTGTGTGACTTTCATGCCCGTCAAACGAGCAGTTGAATAGTGACCGACCTCGTGCAAGAACACCGATACCAGTAGCCCCACGACAAAGACACATGTCCACGGATTCTTAACGGCCAAAAATGCCAGCAGACCAAGCATCGCTAGGCCAGTTATTTTGCCGCCGGGAGTTGCCATCGGTGTTATCGGTTCATCAACAGCACCGCCTGCTGCAATCTCGGAACGGAAGCGATGGTAAAAATCACTCATCGTGCCAGTTCCTCACGCGCCAAACGACGTCCTTCAGCATCAGCGTTAAGAACATCATCAACCGATGTTGGCACACTCACCGTGAATTTTTCCATCACCTGTGAGACAAAAATTCCTATTTGTGCCCATGTGATTTTCCCAGCGAGAAATGCTTCAACAACAATCTCGTTTGCTGCAGACAAGGCAGCGGGCGCTGTACCTCCGGCTTTTCCGGCGGCATATGCAAGATCGAGACACATAAATGTCTGTCTGTCTGGTGGTTCAAAATCAAGTCGCGAAAGAGTTGACCAATCGATACGACCAAACGGAGTTGCAATGCGATGCGGGTATCCGAGTGCGTATCCGATTGGCAATCTCATATCCGGCATTGACAGCTGAGCAATTGTGGAACCGTCTGTGAATTCAACCATTGAGTGCACAACAGATTGTGGGTGAACGACAACGTCAATGTTGTCGAACGATGTTCCGAAAAGTTCATGTGCTTCGATTACTTCAAGTCCCTTGTTCATTAACGTCGAAGAATCAATCGTTATTTTGGGGCCCATCTTCCATGTGGGGTGTGCCAACGCTTCGTTCACCGTGACGTCAGCAAGTGATGATGCAGACCGGCCACGAAACGGACCACCACTAGCAGTGAGAACTATTCGAGCAACCTCTGACTCTGGTCGCGAAGATGACCGAAGGCATTGGTGAATGGCGCAATGTTCACTATCAACAGGTACCAGTTGCGCACCAGGCGTGCGTCGCAGGGGCTGCACCAATGGGCCTGCAGCAATGAGGCTTTCTTTGTTTGCTAAGCCAAGAGTTTTTCCGGCGCGCAGTGTCTCAAGAGTGACAGACAAACCAGCGAACCCGACGACGCCATTGATAACAACATCTGCAACGTCAACAACATCAGTGAGAGATGAAGTAACTGCAATGCCAGGTAATGCTGCAGCGACGATTGCTCGTTGCTTTTCATCAGTGACAACTACAACGTCAGGTCGCAGTTGTTTAGCTTGAGCAATCACTGTGTCTGCAGACGACCCCACAGCAAGTGCTGTTACACGGTATTTATCTGGTTCAGAAAGAACTACATCAATTGTTTGTGTGCCAATGGACCCTGAAGATCCTGCAATAGCGACGCGAGTTACGACCAAGGACTAATAACCAACATGAGGTAGTACACGGCTGGAAGAACGAAGAAGAAACCATCGAATCTGTCTAAGACTCCGCCATGTCCTGCAACGATGGTGCCAAAGTCTTTGACATCAAGGTTGCGCTTAAACATTGATTCAACAAGATCACCAAGTGGAGCCATGACTGCGATAACGATTGTCAGGGCAATCCATTCGCCCATGGAATTCCATGTGCCGTTCTGGGATCCGAAGACAACGACTGCGAC
>WLSJ01000053.1 GCA_009705865.1 Actinomycetota bacterium
AAAAACGCCTGGTTCCCAGGCGGCTAACGCGAGGGCAAAGAAGGTGCTTCCCCTCGGTGTGCCATCAAGTTTGCAGGCGTATGACCCACATCCAATCGTGATCGCTAAGGCACAAGGTGCCTGGATGACCGACGTAGATGGAAACAAACTTATTGACTTCAGCATGGGCTTTGGTGCGCTCTTTTCTGGTCATGTGAACCCGCTTGTTCGAAAAACAATCGAGACACAGCTCGATAGCGGAACATTGTTTGTATCGCCAGCAGAAATCACTGCAGATGTTGCCGAACTGTTGCGCGATCGTTTTGGTTTGCCGATGTGGCGTTTTACGAACTCCGGAACTGAATCCACAATGGATGCAATTCGTGTTGCACGCGGTGTTACTGGTCGCGACAAGATTGTCAAAGTTGAAGGCGGCTATCACGGTCATCATGACGTAGTGATGGTGTCGCAAAAGCCTGATCTTCGTTTTGCTGGGCCTGCTGATAGTCCATTGTCTGTGCCATCAAGTGCGGGTGTTACCGATGCTGTTGTTCGCGACACCATTGTGATTCCGTTCAATGATGCTGAAGCTTTAGAACGCGCATTGTCTAATAACGATGTTGCATGTTTCATTGTTGAACCAGTCATGGAAAACATTGGTATTTGTTTGCCACAACCTGGGTACTTAGAAGAAGTGCGTCGTATCACTAAGGCACACGGCACGTTGTTGATTTTTGATGAAGTAAAGACTGGTATTACTGCTGGTTGGGGCGGGGCGACAGGTGTTCTCGATGTGCAACCAGACTTAGTCTGTTTGGCAAAGAGCATTGGTGGCGGTTTGCCTGTTGGAGCATTCGGCGGAACTCTTGAATGCATGGGGGAAATCGAAAGCGGGAAAGTTGTTCACGTAGGTACCTATAACGGAAACCCACTTGTTATGGCTGTTGCGCGCACTGTTCTTGCTGATGTTTGTACGCAAGAAGTCACTGCTGCAACTGTGGCGCGTAACGCACTATTGGTCGACGCATGCGGTTCCATCATTGATGAAGCAGGTTTGCCAGCGCACACTGTGCAGTTTGGTGCCAAAGGTTGCATCACGTGGTCATCAGAACCAGTGAAGAACTATCGCGATTACAAAGCAACAGACTTTGATATTGCATATGCGCAATGGATTCACGGTATTAATCGCGGAATTATCCTTCCGCCAGGTCTTGATGAGCAGTGGCTAATATCTGTTGTGCATACAGAAGAAGAAGCACTTCACTACGCCACTATCTTCGGAGAATTTGTTGACGAACTCACTGCATAGTCAGAAAACACCAGCACTACCGAAGAAAATTCTTCGTGGTCTTTTGCGCAAGTGCGCATGGTGTGGCGGAAACGGTGCGTTCTTTACGTCGTGGTACACAAAAGCAGATCATTGC
Source organism: Actinomycetota bacterium (assembly GCA_009705865.1). Classification (GTDB taxonomy): domain Bacteria; phylum Actinomycetota; class Acidimicrobiia; order Acidimicrobiales; family Ilumatobacteraceae; genus UBA2093. The sequence goes on from WLSJ01000053.1 coordinate 1,404, forward strand.
CAAACGTGTGGTCTCAGTCGCGAGCGTGGGTATGAAGGTTTCGAACTAGGTGCAGCCACCATGGGCGTATTCATGACCTTTGGTTCCATCATTCTGTGGATGATTATTTCGGTGACGACCGGAGTTCCTTTGGTGCCGTTACTTCTGGTGGCCGGCATGTTGGCTGTCTGTGTTCCAAGTCTCGGGTACCCAATGACCTACACGGTCTGGTTCGCAATTGACATCACATTTCGGCCACCCACTGAGGCCGATTTTGCGCAAGCTCAAGCCTGGCTTGACTCTCGTCCTGCTCGGTAGACGGCTAATGGGGCCTATGTCGCCCTTTCCAAAGGCCTGACGACCCTGCACACATGAAAGTCAGCGACAATGCTTGACCGAACAGGTGTTCGTAGTTACAGTGTTGTTGTTCGAACACACCCATTACGTACAGTCCGTCATTCCACCAGCAACCGCTAGCGGAAAACCCGAAAGGCACTCACATGACCACTCCAAGCCCAGAACGCGATAAAGCCCTCGACGCGGCTCTCGCCCAGATCGACAAGCAATACGGAAAAGGCTCCATCATGCGCATGGGGGAAAAGAGCTCGATGACCATCGAAGCCATCCCAACTGGCGCATTGCCCCTTGACCTCGCACTCGGCGTTGGTGGTTTGCCACGCGGCCGTGTTGTTGAAATCTACGGACCAGAATCCTCTGGTAAGTCAACTCTTGCCATGCACGTCGTTGCAGAGGCTCAGCGCAATGGCGGCATCTGTGCCTATATCGACGCCGAGCACGCAATGGACCCTGTGTATGCAAAAGCTATTGGTGTCGACATTGATCAACTGTTGATCTCACAGCCAGACACTGGTGAGCAAGCTCTCGAAATTGTCGACATGCTTATCCGCTCTGGTGCACTTGATGTTGTTGTTATCGACTCTGTTGCTGCACTCACACCACGTGCCGAAATTGAAGGCGACATGGGCGACAGCCACATGGGTCTTCAGGCTCGTCTGATGAGCCAGGCATTGCGCAAGCTCACTGCCAACCTCAACAAATCAAACACGGTTTGTATTTTCATCAACCAGTTGCGCGAAAAGATTGGCGTGATGTTCGGATCTCCCGAAACAACACCTGGTGGTCGTGCACTGAAGTTCTACTCATCAGTTCGTCTTGACATTCGCCGCATCGAATCCATCAAAGATGGTGCCGAAGTTGTCGGTTCTCGCACGCGCGTCAAAGTGGTGAAGAACAAAGTTGCACCGCCATTCCGTCAAGCCGAATTTGACATCATGTACGGTCACGGCATCAGCCGAGAAGGTGCATTGCTCGACCTCGCAGTCGAAATGGCAATTGCCAAGAAGTCCGGCGCATGGTTCACCTATGAAGGTGAGCAAATGGGTCAGGGCCGAGAGAACGCAAAGAACTTCTTGCATGATCATCCTGAGATCATGATGGACATGGAACAAAAAATCCGTGCTATCGCTGGTCTCAATGGTCAAGAAGACGCGGAGTTCTCTGCCAAAGACGAAGAGCCAATCGAACTCGATTAGCTCTTCGCACAACCGAGCTGCCGCTTTCACAAAGGGCCGAGTCCTCTCCCAGGGACTCGGCCCTTTGTGGCTATAAATGTTTGCTTTCCCCTGCAGAATCGTTGTGCTACCTTGTAGAAAATTCTTCAAAAAAGGTGTGGCCCTCTATGAAACGTTTCCTTGTTACAGCAGCAATCCTTGGATCTTTTGTTGTCAGCACACCGATGGTGCATGCAGCATCACCGCCAGACACTGGCATGCCTGATCAGTCTCAACTCGATACACCGTCGTCACAAAATGCCACCTGGGCAAACATGACCGGAGGCGTTGCAGCGCGTCCGTACGTCACAGCTTTATCTGTCATTAACGGCGGGGTGTCCACTCCAGTCATTACGGCTGGAACTGCCACTGCTGAGACAAATGTGCCAGCAGGCCGCATTGCAGTTGCCATATCGCCAAGCAACTTGTGCCGAGACGGTCAAACCCCGGCGCAGGGGCAGTGCTATGCAACACCGAACAGAATCGGAATCACAGTCGGTTATCAAAAGCAGCCAGGCCAATTGGGTTATGACTTCAGCGGTAACCCAACATTGCTTACACCGGTCACCGCAGATACCGAATTTGACATCACACTAAATCTGAACACTTTGGGTAAAACACTGCGCTGGAGCTGGGCAAGTGCCATTCCGACTTATTGGAACACTTCTGATCTCGGCACTGATACCGCCACGGTTCATGTTCGATTAAAGCCAACGCTGACGCCAGTCGTGATGGAAGGTGGACGTCAAGTTGGATGTTCTCAAGTACCAGTGGGGGCCTGTCAGTACACACAAAATACGCATGAAACTTTGTCGGCCAGCATGACGTTGAGTCTTGATGACACTCTTGATCCAATGTTTACTGGTGCGTTGTTCAGCAGTACACGTTCCTACATGGGTTCACTTGCAGTGTCGTCTGGCGCGAGTCCTCAATTGACCTACGGAGTATCGGCACCAAAAACGTGGAGCGATGGTTCTGCAAACACAGCTTCTGTCAGTGCAGTGATGTCAGATGCCGCATTGTTGAACTTCTATGGGGCAACGGCTGATGTGGTCGCCACAACTGAATTTCAAACAACTGCATTGAACCTGACGCGGTCTGATGGTGGTTCGCAGGGGGCTGTCACCTGGACACGATGGACTCTTGATGCTCAAGGAACAGATGGCTGGCTCATCACTATCCCTGAGATCACATTTGCTGATGCTGTCGGTACGTCGGGAGTGCGATCGTTTGGTTCTTCTGTGGCGCCTGCTCAATTCAAGGTGTCAGCGAAAAACGCGCCAAAGGTAACCAGTAGGCGAGTGGGAGCAAAATCGTTAATCACTATGAAGGTCAGTTCTTCGGCATGTGCCAAATACACATGTCGAGTTGTGGTCAGTTCAATTTCATCAAAGGTGACTTCAAAAAGTAAAAAACTCACCACGATGGGGTTGACTCGAAAGTCAAAGTCGGTCAATGCGGTCGTATCGGCCAAGTCAGCGAGCGGGCAACGTCTGTCGGTCATGTTGCAGGCCAAAAAGGCTGGCAAGTGGGTGTACGCGTCCTCTTCAGTCGCAAAGGCTTAGGGCTCTGGCTTCCTCGGTAGCCTTCGTGCTGTGACCGGGGTACAACCAACTTCATATGTAGTGCACACATTCGGGTGCCAAATGAACGCGCACGACTCCGAACGCATTTCTGGCCTCCTCGAAGCCGACGGTATGGAGCGCGTGGAGACCGACGATGAGGCTGATGTTGTTGTTCTGAACACCTGTTGTATTCGCGAGAACGCCGACAATAAGTTGTACGGAACTTTGGGGCATCTGCGTAAATGGAAAGCCGCTAAAGAAGGTCGCCGCATTGTTATCGGCGGGTGCTTGTCGCAAAAAGACAAAGATGTCGTGGCACAAAAAGCACCATGGGTTGATGTTGTGATGGGAACTCACAATGTGCACCGCACCACAGAGTTGTTGAATCACTCCATTGAGCACGGGCCAATCACTGAGATTCTTGATGAGGCCGTTCTCGATGACTACACCTTGTTTCCTAGCGCGCTTCCTGTTCGCCGCGAAACCACGTACAACGCGTGGGTAACGATTCAAATAGGTTGCGACAACTCGTGTGCGTACTGCATCGTGCCTGCTGTACGTGGCCGTGAAATTAGTCGTCCGTTTGCAGATGTCATTGGGGAAGTGGCGCAGTTGGCATCTACCGGCGTTACGGAAGTGACATTGCTTGGTCAGAACGTCAACAGTTACGGACGTGACATCACGTTGGCGGAACGCCAGGCCGGGTCTGATGGCCGTGTACAACCGCTATTTGCCGACTTATTGCGAGCAGCAGGTGATGTTGAAGGTATTCGCAGGGTGCGATATGTCAGCCCGCATCCGAAAGATATGCGCGTTGATGTTTTGGAAGCCATGGCACATACGCCAGCTGTGTGTGAGCACTTGCATTACCCATTGCAGTCAGGTTCTGATCGCGTGTTGTCTTTAATGCATCGTGGCTACACCGCAGAGCGATACATGGAGCGACTTGCTGATGCTCGCAGGCTGATTCCGGACTTGTCTGTGACCACTGACATCATCGTTGGTTTTCCAGGTGAGACCGAAGCAGATTTTCAGTGCACTCTAGAAATTGCTGCTGAAGCAATGTTTGACAATACTTTTGAATACATCTTTTCGCCGCGCGAAGGCACTCAAGCAGCTGACATGACAGAACACTTCATTGATCCGGCCATTGTGTCTGATCGTTTTGATCGCCTGAAGATAGTGGTGGAGCATTCTGCGCTGATCAAACACGAAGCGCGTGTTGGTCGTATTGAAGAAGTAGTGGTGCAAGGGCCAAGTCGTCGTAACCCCAATGTGTATTCAGGTCGTACTCGCCAATACAAGCTGGTGCACTTCAGTTCTGATGTAGCTCTTCGTCCAGGTACTTACGCCACCGTAGAGATAACGAAGGCTGCACCACATTTCCTGACGGGCTTCTTAGTAGAAGTACTTCAGATGGCCACTCATAAAATTCGCATACCTGTGGTGTCGGTATAACTGCATGACTATTCGAAAGTCAGTCGTTGTGCTGGGGCCAACGGCAAGCGGAAAGAGCGATGCTGCAATGACTGCTGCGACTCTTCAGCCCAAAGGTTCGGTGCACGTCATTGCGGCAGATTCAATGCAGGTGTACAAGCGCATGGATATCGGAACTGCGAAACCCTCTGCCGCGGACCAGGCGTTAATTACACATCATTGTCTTGATGTGGCTGAACCAAGCGATCGTTACACAGTGGCTCGCTATGTTGACGATGTTGCCGTTGCTCGCGCTGCAATTTCTGAAGCTGGTGCCACGGAGTTGGTCGTGGGTGGAACCGGTCTCTACGTCACATCACTCGTTGATGGTTTAGATATGCCCGGCGAGTGGCCTGATATTCGCGCCGAACTCGAAGCAAACGAAGACACCGATGCGTTATTTGCACGGTTGTTGTCGCTAGACCCAGAGGCCACCACAAAGATGGAATCAAATAATCGTCGACGCATTATTCGGGCTCTCGAAGTGTGTCTCGGTAGCGGTGAGAAATTCAGCTCTTTCGGCGAAGGAATCGGATCCTTCAGTCCGACAACCACCACATTGATCGGGTTGCGATGGGACCGTGATGCATTACGTGCGCGAATTGCCCAGAGAGTGCACATCATGATGGAACGAGGACTCGTAGAAGAAGTTCGTTCTCTGTTGGCAGAGCCGGAGGGCCTGTCGTTTACTGCTCGTCAAGCACTTGGGTACAAGGAAATGATTGAGCACATCGAGGGGCGCTGGAGCCTTGACGAGGCTGTTGCTGCCACGATTCTTCGCACTCAACAGTTCGCTATCCGTCAAGATCGGTGGTTTCGCCGAGACCCGCGAATCCAATGGGTCGAGGTACACGAGGACCCCATTGAAGAAGTCACCCCTGTGGTGACAGCTGCCTTGGAATAGTGTCTGACCTAATGCACGTTTCGCTTTCCAAACACCATGGACTTGGTAATGACTTTCTTGTGTACGACATGGCACAAGGAGATCAATCGAACTGGCCACAATTGGCACAGCAATGGTGCGAGCGTTCGACTGGTGTCGGAGCCGACGGCTTGTTATTGCTGACAATTGTTGACAACACGACACTTGGTATGCGTTTGTATAACGCAGACGGAAGCATCGCTGAAATGAGCGGCAATGGCATTCGGTGTTTAGTGCAAGCTGCGCATTTCACGCTGAAGGGTGTCGCAGGCACTGTGTATCACGTATCTACTGACGCTGGTTCTCGCGAAGCAGTGGTCACTAGCGAATGGGACAACGACACAATTCATATCAGTGTCGACATGGGATACGTGGAAGATCTGGAAGAGCCTCAGAATTGGGCATCATTGCAGTGCGACCCATTGCGACCAGTGCGTCATGTGTCGCTTGGTAACCCACATTCAGTTGTTGGTGTCGAAGAAGTCGGTGCAGTTGATTTGGTTCATCTTGGCTCGCTAGTTCCACACATCAACTTGGAAGTCATCGAACAAGGTCCTGAAACAAACGCAATCACCATGCGGGTTCATGAACGAGGCGCCGGCGTAACCCGTGCCTGTGGCACCGGAGCATGTGCCGCTGCTGATGCAGCATTGACATGGGGGCTTGTTCCGCGGTCTGTCGAACATGTCATCGTGCATATGGACGGCGGAGACGCACGCGTGCGGATTTCAGATGATCGCAGAGCCACGCTGATTGGGCCAGCTGTGTTCATTGCCAGCGTTTCGGTTCATGCATGAGTAATCCGTACCAGGAGGCGCTCGGTGCGACTCTTATCGAGCGCACATTTCGTGAGCGCATCGTGTTGGTCGGTGTCACCATGGGTGGCCAAACAGATGACGAGACCGAAGAAGGTCTTGACGAACTGTCATTGCTCATTGATACCGCTGGTGCAGACGAAGCAGCACGACTCACACAACGTCGAGATTCTCCGGATTCAACGTGGTACATCGGCAAAGGAAAAGTTGATGAACTAAAAGAAGTGTGTTTGGCTATTGATGCAGACACCGTGGTGTTTGATAATGAATTGTCGCCAGGCCAGCAGTACAACTTAGAAAAGGCTTTAGGCAGAACAGCGCTTGACCGCACTGCGGTCATTCTTGACATCTTTGCCCAGAACGCACACACACTTGAAGGTAAAGCTCAAGTTGAATTGGCCATGTTGCGTTACAGATTGCCGCGTTTACGTCGCGGAGCAAAAGCAGGCCTGTCACAGCAGGGCGGCGGAATCGGTACTCGTGGTCCTGGTGAAACACGCCTTGAAGTTGACCGTCGCCGCATCATGCGCCGCATTACAAAGTTGGAACAAGATTTAGTTGCGCTGCGTCACACGCGACAGACACAACGAAAGAGCAGAGGCCGCAGTGGTCTTGCATCAGTGGTCATTGTTGGGTATACAAACGCCGGTAAGTCAACATTGCTGAATTCGCTCACGAGAGCCGGGGTACTTGTTGAAGACAGATTGTTTGCAACGCTCGACCCGACCACGCGCCGGTTGTCATTACCTGGTGGTGAGCCAGTACTTCTCACAGACACTGTTGGTTTCATTCGTCAATTGCCACACGGACTCATCGAGTCGTTTAAGAGCACATTAGAAATTGCAGCAGAAGCAGACATGTTGGTGCATGTTGTTGATGCCAGTGCCGTGCATCCTGATCAGCAGATCACTGCGGTACGAGAAGTACTTGCAGAAATTGGTGCAGACCAGGTGCCTGAATTCATCGTCTTCAACAAAGCAGATTTGCTAGAGGATTGGGGAGCCTCATTGGTGGAAGATCATCAAGGTGCGGTGGCGGTATCTGCATTGCGCAATGAAGGTCTCGAGATCATGATGCGCCGGCTCTCTGATCGCATGCGGTCTATTACGCGCGTCACTGAGTTGCTCGTGCCCTATGACCGAGGTGACATTTTGGCCTCCATCCATCGTGAAGGTGAAGTTGTCCTGTCAGAACAAGAAGACGATGGAATGCGCATTCGTGCACGTTTGTCGAGTGCGTCAGAGGGTCGATTACGTGAGTTCGTTGTTCCACTGTCGAATCAACGAAACTAGGACATCATGACTGATCGCGACACCGTTGGCTTCGAGCCACCTCCATATCCGTATGACCGCTTAGATGCGTATCAAAAACTTGCTGCAGCTCACGACGGCGGAATTGTTGATCTTTCCATCGGCACACCATGTGACCCACCACCACCTGCGGTGATTGAAGCACTGTCGCATTCAAATGCCGAGCGTGGATATCCGGCGTCGATTGGTTCTGAAGCTTTGCGCCGGTCGATTGCCCGATGGATGGGTCGCAGGTTCGAAATCGATGTGCCGATCTCTCATATAGGCGCTTGTATCGGCACCAAAGAGTTTGTGGCCACAACGCCTCAATACATGAAACTACGGCGCCCAGGGCGCGACACAGTGCTGTATCCGGCCGTTGCGTACCCGACGTATGAGATGGGCGCAGTGTTGGCTGGTCTGCGTGCCGTCGCTGTCGGCGTTGACGCCGCTGGTCGAATGGATCTCGGGTCAATTACGGCAGATGACAGACAACGTGCGTTGATGTTGTGGGTGAATAGCCCCAGCAACCCCACTGGGGCACTTGATGATTTGAAAGCAGCGGCAGCATGGGGCCGCACGCACAACATTCCGGTGTTTTCCGATGAGTGTTACACCGAATTCATTTGGGCAACACCGGCGCAATCAATCTTGCAACACGGACTTGAAGGCGTGATTGCTGTGCATTCGTTGTCAAAGCGATCCAACCTTGCTGGTGTTCGCGTCGGTTTTTATGCCGGTGACGCTGACATTGTTGAGTATCTGCAAGAAGTGCGTAAGCACGCCGGCTTTATGGTTCCCGGACCAGCACAAGCAGCAGGTGTTGCAGCATTAGACGACGATGAACATGTTCGTGTGCAGCGTGATCGCTATCGCACGCGTCTTGAGTTCATGGCAACCACTTTGTCGAAGTGGTCTGGAATTGACATTGCAATGCCAGATGGCGGCTTTTATTTGTGGTTCAACGCAGGTGACGCATGGAGCTTTACGGAGAAATTGGCACGCGAAGGTGGAGCGTTAGTGAGTCCCGGAGATTTCTACGGCGCTGGTGGATCACACAATGTGCGAGTTGCTGTTGTGCAACCAGATGCCAAGTTGCACCTTGTTGCCAAGCGCTTAGGAATATAACTACGAAGTAAAGTTATAACCGTCGCATGACGGTGACGACTTTACCGAACACATTGACTTCGTCAGATGTGAACACCATTGGTTCCATTGTGGGATTAGACGGGACAAGAGTGATCTTGTTGCCAGACTTCTTGAACGTTTTAACAGTTGCTTCGTCACCGGGAATACCTGCAACGACGATGTCGCCATTGTCTGCGGTCTGCTGCTGACGTGCCACAACAAAGTCGCCATCAAGAATTCCGGCGTCGATCATTGAGTCACCACGAACGCGCAACATAAACAATTCGCCTTCGCCTGTGAAGTCGGTAGGGAGCGGAATGAGATCTTCAACGTTCTGTTGAGCCAACAATCCGGTTCCGGCCGCAACTTCACCAATGAGTGGCACGTGACGCGAGGGGCGACGTTCCATGGCAACTTCAGAGTTGGTATCGAAGCGAACTTCGAGAGCGCGTGGCTTAGTTGGGTCACGACGCAGGAAGCCCATTTTCTGCAACGTGTTGAGGTGGTTGTGCACCGTGGAGGGGGAGTTGAGGCCGACAGCCTCGCCGATCTCGCGTACGGACGGCGGGTAGCCCCGCTCTTGCATGCTGGTGGAGATGACGTTCAGAATTTCGCGTTGGCGGGGAGTGAGTGCTTCGGACATGGTGATGAGCGTACAGGTGTTCGCCCTCAAGGTCAAACACCTGTTCGTAGAACAGTCGTTCGTGAGGGTGCTTGACTACGAACACTTGTTCGGGCAAACTATCGAACACCCGTTCGCTACGGTTCGCAGTACATAGACCTCCCGGTCCTTAACCCCTTACCCCGAAAGGAAATCACCATGGCAACCACCATCGATCCACTCTTGTTCTCAGGTTCTTACCGCTCAGAAGCCGTTGCTCGCCCTCGGCCCAGTGTTCGCACCTTCCAGCGCCGTCGCCGTACCTTGGGTGCCATTGTCATCTTCGGCTTGGCATCGGGTCTGGTGTCCACCGGCGCATTTGCCTCAGACCCAGCCCCAGCTGATCAAGTCATTCCTCGGTCGGTCGTTGCTCAGTCGGGCGACACCTTGTGGGACATAGCTCGCACCATTGTCCCCACCGGAAACATTTCGGAACTGGTGTACGAATTGGTACGTGCCAATGGCTCTCACATTGAGGCCGGCCAAGTGATTCACATCCCATAATCGCTTTATTCCTTGATAAAAAGAGCAAAATCCCCACATGGGGAACTCGTGGTCATTTAGAGTAAGAAATGTGCATTGCCCCGTATGCCCACATGACGACACCAAGGTGATCGACTCTCGCCCCGCCGATGATGGTGCGGCAATTCGTCGTCGGCGCGTCTGTCCCGAATGCGCCTACAGGTTTACAACGTATGAACGTTTGGAAGAAGCGCCATTGCTCGTAATGAAACGCTCTGGATCTCCTGAACCATTTGACCGGGCAAAAGTGGCCTTTGGTGTGCGTTCGGCGTGCAAAGGTCGCCCTGTCGATGATGCATCAATCGATGCCTTGGCTGAAGCAGTGGAAGACGACATGCGACTTGCAGTGACCGCAGGTACTGAAGTCACTTCATCAACTGTTGGTCATGCAGTCCTTGAACGTTTGAAAGATCTTGACGAAGTTGCATACATGCGATTTGCAAGTGTTTACAAAAACTTTGACGACGCAGCTGCATTTCGCCGCGAACTTGCGTTGCTTAAACAGTCGTAAGTTTTTCGTACCGCGCGAAAACAAAATCGCTGTCAGTCGTTAGTGATACGCAGGTGAATTGTCG
>WLSJ01000054.1 GCA_009705865.1 Actinomycetota bacterium
GTTGTAGGCGAGAAGCCGTCAAATTCAGTTCCCTTTTTGTTTGTAACTTTCCCCGCCTGATGTAAGCGCATGAGGCCAGTAGTGAACATTTCAGAGTGCACACCAAAATCTCCCATGTCACTTGCAGCGAGCGACAGTGCAATCTGATTCGGAATACCGCCGATGCCAGTTTGTAATGTGCTCCCAGAATGTATGAATGAAACGGCGATGTCTGCAATGGTGCGTTCAGCTTCAGTGGGTTCTGTGTCGGCCAAATTCAGTGGCGTGCGGTCTGATTCGACGAGACAATCAATTGCGTCTACATGAATGCGATGCTCATGTGGTGCAACACCGAATGTGCGCGGGAAATGTTCGCTCACCTCTACAAGAAGTATTCGTTCTGGGTCAGCACTTGCTCGATGTATCTCATCAACAGTTGCGCCGGCATGAACGGACAAACTGACCCACCCGTCAACAGGCAGAGAGCCGGCAGTGGCCATGATGCGCGGGCGCATTCTTTCAAGAATTGGTGCAAAGCGGCGAAAATCTGCTGGAACGAAATCAATCGATGATCCGGCATCTCGTAGGAAACGTTCAGCCGGTCCAAAGAAACCGCTTCGGTAGTGAACGCCAGGTTTTGTCAGCACTGCGTAGAGGTCTGGCATCAGTGCGCCTGAGATTTGCAGATCGACATAATCATCCCGGTCGCCGAGTGCGTGCATGAATCCACCTGGCACGCCGGGGCCGAGGGGGACGGCCAATGTGTCTGTTGGACGAACGATGGCCACGGCCTCAGAAATAGTCATACGAGCCATATGTCCTATGGTACGCAGGTAGCAGATTGGATATGCATCTGGCAGGCTCGTAGTCATGCAGAGCGACCTTCTCATCATTGGTGGCGGGCCTGCAGGGTCAGCAGCAGCCATCACCGCAGCTCGTGCTGGATTGAAAGTGGTGCTCTTTGAAAAGGGCCCATATGGTCGCGACAAAGTATGTGGCGATGGTCTGACGCCTCGCGCCATTGCAGCTCTGAATGACTTAGGTATTGATCATTCTGTTGCGCACCGTATTGATGGATTGCGAATGATTGCAGGAAAAAAGCAGCGCGAACTTGCGTGGCCAACTACATCGCGATTCCCGAACCACGGTGCCGTGTGGCCACGTCAACGATTTGACAATCATCTTTTAGATGTTGCCATTGCGAGTGGCGCAGATGTTCGATTCGAATCAGAAGCACTGCCAGTTCTTGAAGACGGTCGCGTTGTCGGTGTCAGTGTCGGAACTGAAACGTATCGTGCACCGTTCACTATCTTGGCCGCAGGTGCACAAGGAATGGCCGCAAAAATGTTAGGTGCAGAACGCGACCCGAATGAACCGTTTGGTCTAGCAATTCGTGCGTACGCACCAACACCACGTCATGCGGAGCGTCATCTTGAAGCGTGCCTGAGCCTGAGTGATGAACACGGCGTTGCAGTTCCTGGATACGGATGGATGTTTCCTGCTGGTGATGGCACCGTCAACATTGGCGTCGGTGCACTCAGCACTATGAAAGGTTTCAAGAAATTGAACCTCAATACGTTGCTCGACCAGTACGCCACTTTGGTACGTGAATCATGGTCACTTGGTGACTACATCGAAAAACCCCGTGCGTGGAGATTGCCGATGAGCTGTACCAAACGTCATGGCCCAGGTTGGGTTGCAGTCGGTGATGCAGCCGGATTTGTGAACCCGATGAATGGCGAAGGAATTGACTACGGACTTGAATCAGGGATGTTGGCCGTTGAGCGATTGATTGCCGATCCCAATACGGCGTCTGAGTCGTACAACGAGATGGTGGGCGAGCGGTTCGATGCATTTTTGCGCACGGGGCGCAGGTTTAGTTTCATCATTGGCCACCCGTGGCTTTTGAAACCAGGTTTGCGGCTTGCAGTCGGCACACAAGTTGCAGCCGACATCACATTGGCAGTCATGGGTAATCTCATCGATTCAACAACGCCTGGTGCTGCCGGTCGCGTGATGAAAATTGCCGATGGTGCGTTGCGTATCGCTGACCCCATCCTGCGACGCACACGCGCCAAGGCCTAATTTCCAGAGCCCGTGTAAGCCGTATGGGGCACAGATAGGTTGGTGGCCATGAGCGCAATGAAACCAGACCTTTCCATTCCCGCAGGGGACGCACCTTCTGAACTTGTTTTAGAAGACATCACAGTTGGTGACGGCAAAGAAGCAGTTGCTGGCACAAACGTCGAAGTGCATTACGTCGGTGTTGCGTGGAGCACACAACGTCAATTCGACGCTTCATGGGATCGCAATGAAACATTTGATTTTCGTCTCGGTGCAGGTCAAGTAATTTCTGGTTGGGATCAAGGTGTTGCCGGCATGAAAGTCGGTGGCCGTCGTCGCATCACAATTCCTGCACACCTTGGGTACGGATCACAAGGTGCTGGCGGAGTCATCAAGGGTGGCGAAACACTTGTCTTCGTCGTTGACTTGTTGAACGTGAACTAAATATGTCGGAACAAAATTTCTTTACAGCAAACGCCAGTCTTTCTGGAGTCGACAAACTTGAAGTACCTGAACTGAAGCTGATGTATCGCATCGAGATGGCAGGCGAATTGTTCTACAACATCTTGGCTGACCGTGTTGGTAACGACACTGCTGCTGATCTACTGCGGAAAAATGCAGTAGAAGAACGTGGGCATGCTCGTCGTCTTGCTCGCATGATCAGCATCAAGCTCGGACATGAGTGGGAGCCCACCGCAGAAGAAGCTGAATTGCTTGCAGTTCCACTTCCAGAGACAATTGATTCAAAAATGTTTGCTGCTGTTGTGCAGGGTGAATTAAATGGTGATGTTGGCTACCAACGGTGGGCTGATGCTGAGAGTGATGACGAAGTAGAGCGTCTACTTCGCCTCAATGGCCGCGAAGAAACCATTCATGCTGGTCGTGCACAACAGGTTTTTGACCTGCTGAATGCGTAACTGACATGCAGCCCGTAGTTGTCTACGACGGCGACTGTGGAATCTGTGAAGCTTCTGCAGGTTGGATCTTGACTCACATCCCTTCTGTAGACGTTGTATCGCATCTTCAATACGGACTCACACATATTGGTGCTGTCTGGTTTGTGACAGATGACGGCCGATTAGAAGGTGCTCCTGCGGTTTCAGCAATTTTACAATTGGCTGATTCTCGTGTGTTTCGCGCCATCGGTTTTGTAATTGGTTTGCCCGGAATGAACTTTGTTGCTGGGCTTGTGTATGCGTTAATAGCCCGTAATCGCAGGCACATTTCGCGACTCTTGGGCATGAACGCTTGCGGACTGCCTCCGCGATAAGTCTTTATCGAATAGAAGAATCTTGGGGCAGCATCTTTCGTCTGCGCCACCATTTACGAATTGGCCCTGTTGCATATTTGCTCGTTGCACCAATGAGGCCAGTGGAGATAAGTACTCGTGGCAGAACATCAATTCGTGCAAAGTACGGCGCCAGCACAAGAGTGAACACCAGGGCAATGGGGTACACCCACGCAACATCAGACAGAAATTTTCCGGTCTTTGTTTTGTGTCGTTCAACTTCGCCGAGGGCATTGAAGAACTCTTCAGTTCCGGCTGTCACCGTGACTTTTTCTGAGGCCACAAGACGATCAGCTCTGTCACGTAATTCTTGGCGAATCTCGGAGCGTTCCCATTCACGTAGGTGCAGCACATCAACGAATCGAAAGACCATGTGATACGGGTCAGAGGGTTTCGAGGGCCACAGCACCGTGGCACCCAAGCAGCCTGCGGCAGATTGCACCACCTCAGTCATGTCGTGGCACCATCTTTCAAATTCCGCTTTATGACGAGGTTCGATGGTGCGAGCAATAGTGACAGTTACTGTGCCCGGCGCAATTTTCGGCAATTGTCCTGTATTGAAATCTCCGGTCAAGTCAGGCATACAAGGTACGGTAGTGCCCAATTGCTTCTGCAATGGACCACCCTATGAATGCCCTTGTTGTGTACTGCCATCCTGTTGAAGGAAGTTTCTGTTCTGCCATGCGCGATGCAGCGGTACGGGGACTTCAAGCTGCTGGACACACGGTTGATGTCATAGATCTCGCTGCGAGTCAGTTCAACCCAGTGATGTCGACGTCAGAATGGCAGACCTATCAGCAAGGAAGTGGTCAGATTCCAGATGGTCTCGAACATGATGTCGAGTTAATCAAAACCGCCGAGATAATCGTATTTGTATATCCCACGTGGTGGGGCGGTTTACCTGCGCAACTGAAGGGGTGGCTTGAACGAGTCATGTTGCCCGGAACAGCGTTTGTTTTTAACGACAACAACAAGGTGAGACCAGGCCTCGGAAACATTAAGCACATACACATTGCTTCGACTTTTGGCTCTCCATGGTTGTACGTGCGTTTTGTAAATGACAATGGTCGACGCATTTTGGCACGCGCATTTCGGCTAAATACATCTCTTCGAACAAAGGTTTCCACCTCAAGTCTTTATGCGATGGATACGGCTACTGACGCAAGCCGAGATAATTTCCTTGATGCTCTGACAAAGAAGATGGAAAGAATATGAGAGCGCTTGTCATCGTTGCGCATCCATCGCCAGAATCTTTTGTTTCTTTTCTCGGTTCAGAAGTGGTTGCAGAATTACAGAACAGCGGGCATGAGATTAGACACCATGATCTGTGGGCAGAGGAATTCATTCCTGTGTTTACGGCTTATGAACGCCTTAATCATGTAGGTGACGTTGAGGAAAAACTGAAAAACTTGCCGGAACTGCGCCAACATGTGGAAGATCTGCAGTGGTGTGATGCCTTGGTACTTGTGTATCCAACATGGTGGTCGGGTCAACCTGCAATGTTGAAAGGCTGGTTCGACAGAGTGTTGATGAATGGGGTGGCGTGGGTTCTCCCTGATGGAGCAGCGCGTATTCGTCCTCTTCTCACCAATGTTCGACGTTTAGTGGTGGTGACTACTCATGGGTCGTCAAAATTTGTGAATGCACTCGAGGGCGAGTCAGGTAAACGCACTGTGTTTCGATCCGTCCGTCTGATGTTGCATCGACGGGTTCGATGTGAATGGATAGCAATGTATGGCGTTGACAACGCAACTCTTAGTCAGCGCGAGAAGTTTTCTTCCCGCGTGCGTCGTCGAATTCGTCGACTGGAATAGCACTGCGACGTCCAGGTAGCACGAGGACTACAGCTGATAGAGCTAGAACTCGTATTGCCACTGCCGCTGCACTTGCATGACGTGGATGTTCAATTCCGGATGCAAGCATATTGATGCAATAGACAACAAGAGTGAAACTACTCATCGCACATAATGCAAAGAATTGGCGTCGGCGAGAGACGCGTATCAACATGGACGTGATTGCCGCCAAGCCGAGACCAGCCCATGTCTTCCAATCTCCAAAAAGTGTTCGTGCAAAACTAAAACGAGTGTTAATCGGAAGAAAGTCATCATTGATGGGGCTCAGCGTCGGATCAGACAATGCTCGAATTCTCGACAAAGACTCAGATTTGTGACTTAGTACATATTTGCCGTATGTGCTCCACCCATCAGAAATTACCCAGTTTGCAAACTGTGTACCGCCAACTCGAATCATTGCTGGTGGTGGCTGCCCAAGTGGGAGCTCCACTAATGCAAGCAACGCCGGGTCAACATTGTCGACATAGTCGTACGACAAAGACGTGCGGAGAACGGGGATATCAGGCATTCCGTGTTGAACAAACCATTGGTACCGAGCATCATTTGACATGATCTGGTCAGCAAGCACTGTATAGAAATTCAATCTGCTGTAACCATGGTCAGTTCTGAAAAGTGTGTATCCCCAAAGAGACATAAGAAGTAGAACGAAACACAGCCCAATGTTTCTCACGGAGTTTTTCCGGAGAATATGAAACAACGCAAATGCAGTACACGCCCAAATGATGATCAAGTGCGTAGGTCGTGCCATGCCACATACAAGGAGAGTCAATAACCAGAGTGAAATAGTTCTGGAATTGCGCTGTGATGCAAGGTTGATGCTGGCTGTGATTAGTAGTACGACGAAGCTAATTGTGAGTGATTCAGAAAGAATTGCAAGGTCGTACCTGATGATTTGAGGGGTTAACCCCATAGTTAGAACTGCAATCATGACGCCACGCGGATACCGAGAGTGTCGGGCAAGAACAATGGCACACCATCCCCATGCAACACAGCCGATAAGGACCTGAGCCACAACGCGCATCGCATTGTCGTGCACGACAAAATAGATCAGCGATACGGGCCACATTCGATGGTTGTTACCGAAAAATGACAGGGATTCGTATCCACGTGTATCTCCGAAGGTGGCAATGGGTTGCCCGACGCTGCTGGTTGCTCGTGCAATTGCGTACACCGCTAACAAAATTCGAGCACCACTCGGATTACGCCACAGTGACAAAAGGCGAGGCATGTCTTTCACGGTAGTCGGGTTGGAAGTGCTGATGGGGGGTCTAGTACCGTCACAGGGATGAAGACTCTGCAGGTTCAGCAACTCGGTTCACTTGATGCAATTGAGGTTGTTGATGTTGAGTCGCCCGAATTACTAGCAGGGCACATTCGTGTAGCAATTTTGGCAAGCGGTCTGAATTATGTCGATTCGCTCTTAATCGAAGGCAAGTATCAGATTAAGCCGCCGGTGCCTTTTCGGCCTGGGTCAGAAATTGTGGGACGTGTTATTGAAGTTGCATCCGATGTCACCAACGTAAAAATTGGAGATCGAATTTTCTCCCCCAGTGGCGGATTCGCTGAAGAAGCAGTTCTGCATGCAGCACGAGTGATTGCTATTCCTGATCAATTGACTGATGGTCAAGGTGCAACTTTTATGCAGAGTTACCTGACCGCTTGGTTTGCATTTCATAAGCGCGCACAGATACGACAAGGCGCCACCATGTTGGTCCTTGGTGCCGGTGGAGGCGTTGGTCTCGCTGCAGTTGATCTTGGTGTCGCAATGGGTATGCGTGTTATTGCCGCAGCGTCGAGCGCAGAAAAGCGACAACTTGCATTAGATCGTGGTGCATTTGCTGCAATTGACATTTTGACCGAAGATGTCAAATTGCGTACGCGTGAATTATGCAGTGGCGGGGTTGACGTTGTGTACGACCCAGTCGGTGGGGAACTAGCCGAACCGTGTCTGCGCGCTTTGGCTCCGTTTGGTCAGTATCTCGTTGTTGGCTTTGTCGGAGGCATCCCGCGCCTTCCTGCTAATCATGTGCTTCTCACGAACCGCACAGTGGTCGGAGTTGATTGGGGTGCATGGGTAGGCAGAAACATTGTTGAAAACCAAGGCATGCTGGTGGACGTTTTAGCTGAAATTGCGGCAGGGAAACTTCATCCCGTAGAACCTGTCACGTATCCGATGAGCAAAGCAGTGCAAGCAATGCGTGATTTACAAGATCGCAAAATCGCTGGCAAGGTTGCGCTGGTTCCCGTTTTTGATTAGCAAGAATTTAGGGAACACAGGGTGCAGAACCCTGATCTAACACTGAAGAATCAAGTGCGCTGACAAAACCCCACTCAAAGGAGCGAGGAGTCAAGGTAAGTGACAACACTCCATGGTTGGTGTTTGTTCGAAATTGACTACCCGGAACTGGTTCACCAATAGTGTGAACCGTTGCACCGCCAAGTCCACTGATGAAAAGTGGTACGCCGTTCTCTGCAGGTGCACCAGTTGCATCAAGCGGTGCAAATCGTTCATAAATATGATCGTGTGCGGTGAGAACAAGGTCAGCGCCACCCGCTACGGAGGACTGCCATAAATATTGGGTCGTTGGTGTTCCAAAATTTCCACTGGAAACCAATGGGTGATGCATAATGACTGCAGCACACCTATTCTCAGTGCGGGCACGAAGCAGTTCAGATTGCAACCACAATGTTTGTGGTGACGTCGCAGAGCATCCATCAAACAATTGCCCCTGACACCACGAGTCAACCGCGATGATTCGCCAACCACCTGCATCAGTGGTCCAATATGACGGAGACATTGCACCAAAATATTGGGTGTATCCATTTGCTCCTGGCGTGAGATATTCATGATTGCCACGAACTGGGTATGTGATTGAACGTAGTAAGCCCCATGACAAATCGTAATTAGCCTGAAGGTCTGACAAACTTGCTCCTTCATATTGAAGGTCTCCGAGGGCTAGTACAGCTTGCGGATTCAGTGATGTGATGAGAGATGCTGTTGCTGCGTCACCGCATTGGAATCCCTCGGGACCTGAACCGTATATCGAACGACGATTGGCGTCACACGCAATGTCACCTGCTGCAACAATGCGCGCACTGTCATCGGTGCCGATTGCTTTCATTCGCACTCCGTTTGGCCAGACTGCTGTTCCGTATGGTCGTTTACCTGTCGAACCACTTCCGCCATCACCCAGTTGTCCTTGAGCTCCTAACCCCCAGCACCACATCGCTGGGCTTGTGCTGGCAATTGCACACGCATGAGATGTACCAGCAGACACAGTTGATAGAACATCAAGAGGTAGAGCAGTGACAATCTTTTGGAACCTGAATTTGGCGACATATGAACCATTAGCAAGTTGACTGAATTTATTGCGTCCTCTGCACCAGGTCGCAAGCTCGGCAGTAGTGATGCACATGAATTCGCTTCCTGCAGAGATAGTCAGAGGGTGTTTGACCGCCGAATTCACGGGAGTGATACGAGAAGATCCTGCAGTGACACCGAGTTGTCCGTAGTTATTGCTACCCCAACACTGAATTTTCATTGAGGTTGTCATTATGCAGTTGAAAGCATCCCCAGAAGTGATGCTTGTAGCTCGGACTTTGGGAACACTTGTTGGCCGTAATCGTGGAGTGCTAAAACGCAGCCCTAACTGATGTGAAGAGTTTGTACCCCAACACCAGACCGAACCAGTTCTGCGAACAGCACACGTATGAGCAGAACCTACATCAACCGAGATCACACTCGACATAAGCGCACGAACTGGAACAATAGAATCGATTTGAGTGTCATTACCGAGTTGCCCTCGAGTGTTTTTCCCCCAACACCACACAGAATCATCTACCAAATTTGCACAAGAATGGTACGTGCCAACGGCTACAGAGCGCACGCCGTTGATTGGAATCTGGACTGGGGTTGCAGAGTCTGCATAGCGCGTAGTTGGAGTTAGCGACAGCGGATCTGGAACGGTGATCATTGTTCCCCAGCACCATACGGTGGTATCTGCACGCACCGCACAAGATGTTGTTCCGCCTACTGCAACCATGATTGCATCAGTAATGAGAGATGGAATAAATGATTTAGAACTGATTAACGTACCAGTTCCCAGTTGGCCACGTGAATTAGAACCTGAGCACCACACCGCTGCATCACGAATGATGCATGTGTGTTCTGAACCGGAAGCGACAGAAGTGATGGAAGGGATGACAGCTAAGCCAGGGCCATCGACAGCGGAGTTCAGTGCCGACGATGAATTAGCAGGGGCCAAAAACAATGAACCGACTAAAAGTGAAATTGCAATAAATAGTTTCATGGTGGTCACCGAAGAGGTGTGACTACGCTAATCAAGTTTGACCGATGGAATGCATCACCTTTAGTTGCTAAAAAATGGCGTGTATCCAGGTGCCACTAGAGGCCAAGGCACTATTTGTTCAATATGCGAGGCAAGACCCAATGTCAGACGGTCCTCAAACCTTGGTCCGGTGATGTGAATTCCACACGGAACACCATTGTCGTCAAGACCCATCGGCACGCTTGTAGCTGGATGACCAGTGAAGTTTGCGTCAGGAGTATTCAACGTAACCATCGGATCATCTGTTGTGCCTGCTCGAGCGGGTAGTGGTCCTTCTGCAGGCCATGAACGTGCATTTGACGTAGGAGTCAGAAGAACTGCGTCAGTGCCCAATAGTTCATCAAATCGAATGCTGATTTCATGCCGTTTTCTTTGGGCAGCGATGTATTGATCAATTGTGACTGACGCACCAAATTTCAATTGAGCCTGCACGTAATCAGATAACTCATGCCAACGGTGTTCTTCATGGCGCAAACTTTGCGTGAGTTGTGCGGTGGACATAATGAACCAGTTCCAAATGGTGTCATTATCTGATGGTGAAGCAACTCGTTCAACATTGACCCCGCTTGAAATCAGCGCGTCAATCATTGACTCGTAGTTGGCTTCAATATCAGGGTCAACGTCGGTGCGGAATGTGCGACACGCAAGGACACGACGTGGCATGTTGGGCGTTAACCCAACGCTGTGTAGTGGCAGCGCTAAAAAATCACCAATGGCTGGGCCGTGAGTAATTGTTGCTTCGTACACCACATCAGCAACACTTCGTCCTGTTGTTCCCTGAGTTGAGAAATCAATCCATCGTGGCAACACGTTGCGCCCGATCGCGCCCATTGAAGGCTTGTACCCAACGAGACCAGTTGCTGACGCAGGACCACGCACGCTGCCCCCGCCATCTGACGTTGTTGCAATAGGCGTGAGACCTGCTGCTAGCGCTGCAGCAGAACCACCACTAGATCCACCAGGTGATTTTTCTGTATTCCATGGGTTACGCGTTGCGCCATACACCATGTTTGTTGTGTACGCCGTTGCACCAAACTCAGGGCTATTGGTGCGACCAATAATGATCGCGCCAGCTTCACGAAGTCGTGACACAACAGAATCATCAACGTCATCTACTGGTCCTTCGGCATATAACTTCGAACCAGATGTTGTGACGTGGCCTTTGACTCGTGCCATGTCTTTTACCAAAAACGGTAAACCGGCAAGTGGGCCAGTACGTGGGTGCGATTGTGCCAGCGCATGGGCTTCTTCTGCGAAGACCGCTACAACTGCGTTCAGAGGTTTTGCAGCTTCGATGCGGCGAAGACTTTCGTTGACAAGATCAATGGGGTCAATCTCACCTGATCGGACTTTGGATGACAGTTCTTCAAGCATGAGCGAAGACTAGTGACTATGAACCGAAAGGAATCCATCGCCAGTCAAGTTGGCAAATTGTGGGGTCAACAACTTCAAGAATGGAGAGTCCCAAAACGCTGGCTCGTGCTGAGAGTCCTGTGTCGGGGCTAATAGTTGCACCAGGAGGGGCCTTTGTCGCAGCAGCCATGAGAGAACGTCGAGCTGCGAATGTATATGTCGCCAATTGAGCTGCGATGTCTGGCGAATGACGGGCGGCCACGATGCTCTCGAGGCGAAACGTACGCCATTGTGCAAAAGATGGCGACATGGAATTGGCCAAAATATCGGTCACCACTGCACGTTGATCATTTGATGTGAAGACACGACTCCATTCATCAACGTCACGCCTGCTTTGCGGTGGGAACAAAACTTCTAAACAATCAGCAACAAGGGCGTCTTTGTTCTCATACAAGCCGTAGATAGCGCCGACACTGACTCCGGCGCGGCGCGCAATGCGCGAGACAGTGGCGCGATGCACACCTGTACGCGAGATGACGTACTCGCTCGCAGAAATCAACGCATCTCGAACATCATCGTATGTGGTCGGAAATTGATAAGGCGCACTATTTCGTAAGACTCCGGCGGAACGTGCTGGTTTTATTGGTGACTGCACTGAACGTGTAAACACTTCAATCAGCGCTGTTGGGTCGATCATGTTGTGCCTGTTATTAACATAAGCAGAATTCAGTAAGGATGCTCCAAAGAGAGTGCTGATTGCAGACACGACAGACTGTCGAAGTGCACCATCAGTAGCCGGTCCAACGCCGCGGTCATCAAGTAGTCCGTTTATATCGCGTTGCACAACTTCGCCGATTGTTTCATCGCGTCGCGATGCA
>WLSJ01000055.1 GCA_009705865.1 Actinomycetota bacterium
ATGATGGCGGCATCAATGTCGCAGGCCGGAGGTGCTGTTTCCGCTGCAGATGTCGCAACGATGATGGCGAACCCTTCAAGTGTTTTGACGGGAACAATTTTTGAGAAAACTAGCGCGGCAGCTGCGGTAGAGGTTTCACAAATACTCACCTTCGCTTCTGCTTCTGGTGGGGTAGTTGTCGACTTCAACTTGAAACACTTTTCAGCTCCCAACCCGAGTCTCAAATTAAAGGTCCCCGCAGTTCTCATTGTTGTACCGAAGCCGACGGTGACAACAAAGAAAACAGCTGCTGCTAAGTCGATTGCCGATTACGCAAAGTTGACCGTTACTAAGACATCAACTGTGTCTTTGAAAGTCTCTGCTGCGTCGAAGAAGTATTGCACCGTGATCAGTACAAAGGTCAAGGGCGTAACAACAATGAAGTTGAAGGGCCTTAAAAAGGGGACCTGCAAGGTCACTGTGATTGTGACGCCTAAGAAGGGCGCCGCAAAACGCGCAACGGTCTCGCTGAACATCACCTAGAATTCTGGGAAAACATATTCACCAGAGGTGATCTAGGGACAAATAAAGGCCCTAAACCCTTATTGGGAACAGGCCCAGGACACCTATATGATGTTGTCTCCGAAACATTCGGGCGTTTAGCTCAGTTGGCTAGAGCATCTCCCTTACAAGGAGAGGGTCGGGGGTTCGAGTCCCTCAACGCCCACCATTTGTATGTCTGAATCGAGCGCGGCTTTGGTTCAGTTGTAGTTACGACGGTGACCCAATGGCGATCCACTGAAAAGTAGTCGCCGAAAAACCAAGCGGATTATCACAACGGGTAGTGAATCCCGTAACAGTTACAAACTCAATCAGGCAAGTGTCAGCAATGTTGTCACCAGTAACCGACAAGACAACAGTGGGCCGATAGGTAAACGGGTCTTGAAAGGTGATGTCAATACTAGGTGTGTCCACGTTTGCGGTTCCGCTTTGGAACATGTACTGGTCGGTTCCGCATTCCCATGCAGTCCCTGACCACTTGATTGCCTCGTTCGTCGAGCAATTCAAATTTGCAAGAACTGCATCTCCGGTTAATCCTTTAGTGCCTTGTGAACCGGTAGTTCCTGCACTACCCGCCGGTCCTGTCGCGCCAGGTAGGCCTTGAGACCCCGTTTGATTCCACGACAATGGTGTTTCTGTCTTCTTGCAAGAACCTTTAGAGATATAGCGCATCGCGCCTGAGGTCTTGTTTGCACATGCCTTGATGGTTGCATCGCCCGCAGCGTTAACAAATGACACTGCTCCAACAGATACAGCAGTGATTACAACACCAAGTGTGAATGCACCTAAGCGATTGAATTTCATAATGGCCCTCATTCAGCAAATTGATGTACCAAAGTTAACTACAAACCCAAGTGGGAATGGAGGTCTTTGAGGGGAAATAAAAAGGCACCTGTCCAAGATGTGCTTGAACAGGTGCCTCTTCTTGCAACGTGATTTGCGTGTACTTAATCGGCTGACTTGAGTCCTTGGAATCCAGAGATCAAAAGTAGGACGAGCAAGATGACTGCTGGAATCAATTGTGCGCCTGCAATCTTGTATGACTGTTCGTTCTGGCTACCCATGATTGAGAATCCGCCTAGGAAGACGATGGTTGATGCGGCTGAGAACAAAGCCAATTTTGCTTGTGCCTTACCTGATGTGTACATCGCAATTCCTAAACCGATAAGGCCCAGAGCGATGAATGCCCATCCGTACCCTTGTTCGTAGAACTTGTCATGGCCCAACACGTTTTCTTTACCCCAACTGGCCTCGGCTATGGATTGACCTGTAAGCAAGGTCATTACGCCGCTGAGTATGTTGACAATTGTGAAAATCCACATCATTACTTTTGTATTTAACTTTTTCATATTTCCCCTCAGGATTTTGGGGAATAATCTGTGATTGTTCCCGCAGTGCAAGATAATCAAACATGAGCGAGCAGTGGGGGAATAGCGAGTGTTCTTGTTCGTCCCTTGCTAGGACTATGTTGGTTATAACGGTTAGGGGATAATCATGGGTCGTGGAACACAGGTTCTTACAGGGGGCATCTATTTCGGGGAAGGTCCACGGTGGCATGATGGCCGGCTGTGGTTCAGTGACTTCTATGCATTTGCCGTGAAGTCGGTGTCGTTAGCTGGTGATCTACGTACTGAGTTTGAAATTGACGACCGACCTTCTGGTCTCGGTTGGATGCCAGATGGGTCCATGTTGATTGTGTCCATGACAAAGCGTCAAGTGCTGCGTCGCTCAGTTGACGGAAAAATGTCAGTGCACGCTGATTTGTCTGGCGTTGCTGGTTTTCATTGCAATGACATGGTTGTTGATGCGACGGGCCGTGCTTATGTCGGCAACTTTGGTTTCGACCTTGATGCAGAGATGATGGCTCGCGGAGTGGAATCAGTCATTGCTGAACACCCAACAGCGAAACTTGCGTGCATCTCACCAACTGGCGAAGTCAGTGTTGCTGCAAACGACATGCATTTCCCTAATGGCTCTGTCATCACACCTGATGGTAAGAACTTGATCGTTGGTGAAACACTTGGCGGCATGTTGAGCTCTTTTGACATCAATACTGATGGCACGTTGACCAACCGCACGGAATGGGCTGCAACATGGCCACGCGTGCCCGATGGTATCTGTCTTGATGCAAAGGGCAATATCTGGATCGCGAACCCCATTGCGCCTGAATGCGCCCTTATCTCACGCGGTGGAGAAGTACTTGACGTAATAGATACAGAGAACAACTGCTACGCATGCATGTTGGGCGGCGATGATGGTCGCACTTTGTTTATGTTGACAGCGAAGTCTTCAATTGCTGAGGAAGCTGCTGCGCATCAAGAAGGAAAGATTCTGATCGCTACCGTGGATACGCCGCACGGCGGTCGCCCCTAGGGCTTATTTCTTCATCTTGTCGAGGGCTTCGCCCATTTGACGGTGCACTGCATTGATGGCCTGTAGTGGGCGCATCATGACTCGAAATTCGATGATCTTGCCTTCGTCATTGCATGTGATGATGTCGACGCCGTTTGCGTACTTGCCTTCAATAGTCGTTTCAAATTCCAGAACCGCGGTGTAACCATCGAGCACTTCTTTGGTGTAGTGAAATTTTGTTGAGTCGTCCTTTGATTCGCCAGTGTTGGACTTCTCGCCAGGAAGAGTTTGCCCTGCGGCCATCAGATACATTTTCGTGATCTCTTTGCCCACTTGTGGTGTGAAAACAATCGGTGAGAGGAAGACGCAATTGTCGTCGAGCAAGATGTCGAGGCCGTTCTTGAGTTCCCCGCGCATGTGTGCGTGCCATTGTTCGATTACTGCATGAATCATGATTGTCCCTTTGTGTCGATTGGACAAGCGTAGTGAATGCAGGTGAAGCACCCGTCGTTTACAGTGGCACACGTGAAGAAGGCGTGGTCATTTACGGCAGAAAGTACATTGCTGTCGCAGGTCACCTTCTGCGTGGTCGACCTTGAGACCACCGGAACCTCTAGTGCTGTTGGTGGCATAACGGAAATCGGCGCTGTGAAGTACCGAGGCGGCGAGGAAGTTTCGCGATTCAACACTCTGATTAACCCAGGCCAGCCCATTCCGGCCCACATTGTGATGCTCACGGGAATTTCATCGTCCATGGTGGCTGATGCGCCACCTATAGAAGACGTACTTGAGATGTTTCTTGATTTTGTTCAAGGCACTGTGTTGGTGGCTCATAATGCTCGGTTTGATGTCGGCTTCCTCAATGCAGCACTTGAGCGTCACGGGTATGAGCCGCTCAGCAATGCTGTGGTTGACACGGTCACCTTGGCACGACGCCTAGTGCGCAGCGAAGTACCCAATTGCAAACTTTCTACGCTGGCGGCTCATTTCAATCTGCCTCACCAACCTATTCACCGCGCAATGGACGATGTGTTAGCCACGGGGGATCTGTTGCATTACCTCATTGAACGAGCAGCAGCTTTCGGAGTGTTTGACCTTGATGATCTTGTGGCATTGCCATCATTAAGTGCACACCCCGAATCTCAGAAACTCAAGATGACAGAAGATCTACCTCGCGGGCCAGGCGTGTATCTCTTTCTTGATCTTGCAGGCGAGGTGTTGTACGTGGGGAAGGCCACCAATGTTCGAACGCGTGTACGTAGTTATTTCAGCACTAGTGAAACCCGTAAAAAGGTGGGTTCATTGTTGAAGTTGGTGCACAGCATTCAATGTATTGAAACTCCTGATGCCGTCACTGCTGAGGTGTTTGAATTACGCATTATTCGTCGGTTACGGCCCCGCTACAACTATGTCGGAACACGTAGCGAGAAATACTGCTTTGTGCGCCTCTCAACAGATGAAGAATGGCCTCGATTGGTAATTACGAAGTCGCCATCAGCAAAGGGAATCACTCTTGGACCTATGACCACTAAGGGCATGGCACGCGATGTAGTTGATGCAATCGAGTCTGTAGTTCCCTTACGTCGCTGCACAGTGCGTATGGGGCGTCATTATGTTGCTCCCACAGATGCGCCTGTGTGTTCAGCAGCTCGATTGGGACTAGCTGAATGTCCTTGTTCTGGTTCGGCAGATGCAGGCTCGTACGGAGCCATCGTTGACACCGTTGCGCGCACGTTACAAGGCGACGCACAAGAGGTGGTTGACCGACTCACAGAAAAAATGACTGAACATTCTCAGAATCAACGTTTCGAAGAAGCAGCTTTTGTACGGGACCGTATCGATTCACTCAGTACGGCCCTACAACGACAGGCGCAAGCTGATGCGTTGCGAAATCGTGGTCTGCAAGACATCACCCACGAAGGCATCACGTACCGCATCAACCAAGGGGTCTTGGTGGAGACGCTGAGCAGTGGGGAAGTGTGCAGTGCCGAAACGTTGGCGCTGCCGCCCACGCTTGCGCGTCTTCGTGACGTGTTGCACGTGCCTGCAGACGAGACACCAACGGATGTGCTCGATGAAGTGATGTGTATTGCTCGGTTGGTCGAATCACTTCTACCAACCAAGCAGTAACGCGTCTTAGAGCTGAAGGCTCTTGATCTCGAGGAATTCCTCGAAGCCGTATTCACCAAGCTCGCGGCCAACGCCTGATTGCTTGTAACCACCGAATGGCGCGTTGGGGTTAAACGCTCCACCGTTAACGGTTACTTGACCAGTGCGAATGCGGCGCGCGATTGCTATGCCGGTTTCCTTGTCGGCAGCAAACACTGCTCCGGCAAGTCCGTACGGAGAATCGTTTGCAATATCAACTGCATTGTCGATGCCGTCGTAAGGAATCAGAACTAGTACGGGTCCGAAAATCTCTTCTTGTGCAATGGTCATCTTGTTATTCACTTCAGAGAACACAGTTGGCTTGACGTAGTAGCCCTTTTCCAGTCCTTCAGGTGCACCAAGACCGCCAGCAATGAGCTTTGCGCCTTCTTCGATGCCTTTGTTGATGTACCCGAGTACGCGATCGCGTTGTGCAGCAGATGCAAGAGGTCCCACATTTGTGCCTTCGGCAAATGGGTCGCCCACTTTTACGCCATTTGCAACTGACGCTGCAAGGCCTTCAGCTTCTGCAAGACGTGAGCGCGGCACCAACATGCGGCTAAGTAGTGAACAAGTTTGTCCGCTGTTCAAGAATGCCTGACCCGTTCCGCCCATGATTGCTTTTGCAAACGTCGCATCGTCGAGACCTTCACCGATGATGTTGGCGCTTTTCCCACCAAGTTCAAGTGCAACCTTCTTGACAGTCTCTGACCCTGTTTGCATCACAAGCTTTCCGGCGCGTGTTGAACCGGTGAATGAAATCATGTCAATGTCGGGGCTTGCAGAGATTGCTTCACCAACAATAGGACCAGTTCCAGTGACGAGGTTGAAGACTCCGGCAGGAAGCCCAGCTTCGTGAATGATTTCAGCAAGCATGAATGCGTCGACTGGTGCAACTTCACTTGGCTTCAAGACCACGGTGCAACCAGCTGCCATTGCGAATGCAACTTTTGCTGCGATCTGGTGCAATGGGTAGTTCCACGGAGTGATGCAACCGACAACGCCGATTGGTTCGCGAACAATGAGAGAACTACCGACTTCCTTTTCGAAAGCAAATGACTCAGCAAGTGCTGCAGCTTGTTTGAACGAGTTAATGGGAAGTCCCACTTGGATCATGTTCGACAATGCTTTGGCCATTCCGGTCTCGCGGGAGATAGCTGATGAAATTTCATCCATACGAGCAACTAGGGCATCACCAATTGCATTGAGGTATTTCGCGCGGTCAGCTTTTGAAAGCGTGCTCCACGAAGTGAAGGCGGCCTTTGCAGCTGCTGCTGCCTTGGTGACGTCGCCGGCAGTTCCCTCAGGAATAGTTGCCATGACTTCTTCATTGGTGGAGTCAAAGACCGAGATTGTCTTTTTGCCTTCTGAAGCCACCCATTGGCGATTGATATAGATCTTGTCGTAGTTCTTCATGGTGAATACCCCTTTGTGATGCCACGTGGCGTGACTGCCCCATAGACGCTAGGCGCATTACGTAGGAACGCGAAAAATTGGGGTATGACGGGTTAGTGTGGCGTTAGTCACAACAAACTTTGAGGGCACATGAAATCAATGAAATTAACTATCGCGGCCGCGTTGGCCTTTTCGACGCTCGGACTAGTTGGTTGCGGTACGGATCCCACTGAAACTATTGCAGGGTCGAATATTGATGCTTCGGTTGTGTCAAACAAAATCACGGGCAGTGTCCAAGAGTGGAAAGTGAACGTCAGCGCGCAAACTGCCGAGGCAGGTGAAGTTATTTTCGCAATGGCCAACTTCGGATCCATTCAGCACGAATTCTTGGTGACAAAGACTTCGTACGACCCAGGCAAGAGCCCCATTGGTGCCAACAATCGTTTTGATGAAGAAGACAAGGGCCTGACTGTTGTCGATGAAATTCCTGAATGGGCAGTGAACGAGTCGAAAGTGCTCAAGATCAATCTTGAAGCTGGCACATATGAACTGCTCTGCAATATCGAAGGCCATTACGCCAACGGTATGCACACCACTTTCACGGTCGTTCCTTCGGACGAATCTTCCACTGAATCAACTACTGATTCAACAGTTCCTGAAGCGGAAGCTGTCAGTAATGACATCACGGGCAGTGTGCAGGAATGGGCAGTGGGTGTCAGTGCCCATGAAGCCAAGGCTGGCGATGTGAAGTTCACGATGGAGAACCAAGGAACTATCCCTCATGAGTTCATCATCGTGAAGACTGATTTTGAACCAGGCAAGATTCCGTTAGGTGCCGACAATCGTTTTGATGAAGAAGGCGAAGGCGTGTTTGTGCCAGGAGAGATTTCTGAATGGAATCCTGGGACTACGGGAACTGTCACGTTGAAATTAGACCCTGGTAAGTATCAGTTGTTATGCAACATCGCCGGGCATTACGCCAATGGGATGTTTGCGCAACTCACCGTGTCATAATCGGGAGATGAAACCTCATCCATGGAATGAAAGCTTCACATGGGAACCACACACTGCTCGCAGTGGGGTAGTGACACAGTCTCAGCTTGATCAATTCGATGAATTGGGGTACTTCGTTGTCGAGAATGTCTATTCGCCAGACGAGTTGGCTGAATTGACGCGGATTACAGATGAGGCTGAAGAAGAAGCGATTGCCGAGCTAAAGAAACAAGACGGCGAACGTTTTCTTATTTCTGAAAACGGAGCCATCACGTTTGCGGGGCAGTTGGTGCGCCAAAAACCAGAGATTCGACCCTTCGTGAAGAACAAAACCATTTTGGGAATTTGCGCTGACTTAATCGGTCCGAATGTCCGGATGTATCACGATCAAGCCGTGTACAAAATGACTGAGAAGCCACGTCGGTTTCCATGGCACCAAGACAACGGCTATTTGTACGTCGAGCCACAGCACTATCTGACATGTTGGATAGCGCTCACTGATGCAACGATTCATAATGGATGCCCGCAAGTTGTTCCGGGTATTCACAAGGACGGCACCCTTGCTCACTATTACGTCGACACGCTCGGTTTTGAATGTTTTGAAGAACCACCGGTTGCTCCTTTAGTTGCTGAAGTGAAAGCCGGGGGAGCAGTGTTCTTTTCTTCATTGACACCGCATCTCACCGGGCCAAACTTCACGGACAGCACTCGTAAGGCATACATCGTGCAGTATGCAGCGTCAGATGCTCGGGTACTAGAAGGCAACGCTGATGCTGGCGAATCAACAGGTTCACATGCAATTAGTGAAGAACCACGCGGAATTGCTGTTCTTGAAAATGGTGTGCCGACCGTTTAGGCCAGAACGAATCCTTCGTAATTATTTGCAGCTACTTCAGTGCATTTGTCTGCATATGTAGGGAACCCAAGTAATGGCATAAAGACGCGTGGCTTACCCGGAACGTTTGCACCCAGGTACCAACTGTTGCATGACGGGTACAACGTCATGTCAGCAACTGCATTGACAAACCCGACCCATTCGGCCTGTTCCTTTTCGGTGGTCTCGATTGTTGATTTACCTGTTGAAACAATGTGAGAGATGCAGTCTGATATCCACTCCACATGTTGTTCGATGGACATGATCATGTTGGTGAGAACCGATGGGCTTCCAGGGCCGGACACCATAAACATGTTGGGGAACCCCGCCGTGCTAAGGCCTAGATAGGTAACGGGGCCAGCGTTCCATGCGTCAGCAAGAGGCTGATCATTGCGACCGCGAATATCTATTTTCAAGAGCGAGCCTGTCATTGCATCAAAGCCGGTGGCATATACCAAGACATCGAATGTGTGTTGATCGCCACCAGCAACCAGACCATGTTCTGTAATGCATTCAATGGGATCAGTACCAACATCAACGAGTGAGACATTGGGACGATTGAAGGTCTCGTAGTAACCAGAGTCGAGACACAGTCTCTTGCAGCCAATCACTTGGGTTGGGAGAAGCTTTTGCGCGGTTGCAGGGTCTTTAACAATTGAGTAAATCTTTTCGCGCACAAATTCTGCGACTGTCTCGTTGGCATCATGGTTAAGCAGGAAGTCGTTATACGAAGAAAGGAAGGCAAAGCCACCTTCTTCCCATCGGCGTTCGAACTCTTGACGACGTTCTGTATCTGATACTTCAAGGGCTGATTGTTCGTTGCGACGAATGCGCGAACCGAATGCACCCATTTGTTGTCTGTTCAGATCACGAAACTCGTTGTAGTTGCTTTTTACTTCTTTGACGTATTCCTTGTCGATGGTGTCATTGCGAGCGGGGATGGAATAGGTAGCGGTGCGTTGGAACACGGTGAGGTGTTCTGCTTGTGCAGCAATGATGGGAATGCTTTGAATGGCTGAAGACCCTGTGCCTATTAGCCCGACTGATTTGCCTGTGAAGTCAACACCTTCATGGGGCCATTCGCCAGTGTGGTACGTGGGGCCTGTAAAAGAATCAGCACCTACGAAATGCGGCACGTTGGTTGATGACAAACAGCCTGTTGCGAATACAACGAATCGTGCTGTGAGTACATCGCCTGTGTCTGTAGTCACGCGCCAGTTGTTTGACTTCTCATTGAAAATTGCAGAAGTAACTCGAGTAGAGAACTGAATATCTCTTCGAAGATCAAAACGGTCTGCAACGTGTTGTGCGTAGGTGAGAATTTCAGGCTGACCGGCGTACCGCTCATTCCACTCCCACTGTTGTTGCAGGTCGTCATCAAAGCTGTATGAGTACTCGACACTTTCAATGTCACAACGAGCGCCCGGATACCTATTCCAGTACCAAGTACCGCCAACATCCGTGCCAGCTTCAAACACTTGAACAGAAAGGTGTGCTTTGCGTGCGCGATGCACCATATACATGCCAGCAAAACCAGCGCCGACTACGGCGATATCAACTGAACGTTCCATGGTTCCCCCCTTGGTGTCCGATAATCGAAACCTTAGTGGGGGCAGAAGGTGAGTGGTCTAGTGGATGAGACCAGACCACTCAGATCTGTAATTAGTAGCTGCGCGCTGGGCGTGAGCTGCTTGAGCGCTCACCACGTGGTCCGCCTGGGCGTCCACCGCGTGAGTCAGGACGAGGTCCGCGAGGTGAATCACTGCGAGGGCCACGGTCACGGAAATCACGGTCACCACGAGGTGCGTCACTACGTGGAGCACGATCACGGAAATCACGGTCGCCACGAGGGGCATCGCTGCGAGGAGCGCGGTCTTCACGTGGACGGTCGTCGCGAGGACGATCATCACGAGGGCCACGATCTTCACGAGGACGATCATCGCGAGGGCGATCATCACGAGGTCCACGGTCGTCACGACGATCGCGTCCGCCGCCGTAGCCGCCTCCGCTTCCGTATGACTTTCCGCCGCCTGAACGGCCACGGTCTCCGCCGCCGCCGTATGAACGGCCGCCGCCTGAGCGTGAACGATCGCGATCGCGACCGCCTCCGCCATTGCGACCTCCGCCGCCACCGCGACGCTCTTCGATTGATGGCATCTCTTTGAATTCGCGCTCACCAGGAGCTACTTCTTCAAGGATTGCGTCACCCTTAGCAACGTTGATTGAGATGGGGTCAATGCCTGCATCTTTTGCAAGACGCTTGACGTGACGACGCATGTTCTCAGTCACCATGGTGATAACAGTGCCTTCTGCACCGGCGCGAGCTGTACGGCCTGAACGGTGAAGGAATGCTTTGTGCTCTTCTGGTGGATCTGCGTGGATAACAAGTGCAATGTCATCAACGTGAATACCACGTGCTGCGATATCTGTTGCGACAAGTGTGTCTGCTTTTCCGCCGGAGAAGGCAGCCAAGTTACGTGCACGAACATTTTGTGACAAGTCACCGTGCAATTCAACGCTAGGAACACCAGCTTTGATGAGTGCTTCGGTGAGCTTGCGTGCGCCGTGCTTAGTGCGTGTAAAGACAAGTGAACGACCAGGTGCTGCACACAAATCTTGCAATACGTCAAAGCGATTCGCTTGTGACACGTTGAAGAAGTAATGAGTCATCATTGCGTCATTCTCGTCAGTTGATTCAACTTCATGAGTCACTGGGTTGTTCAAGAACTTGCGAACAAGCTTGTCGATTCCGCGGTCAAGAGTTGCAGAGAACAACATGCGCTGTCCGTCGCGAGGAGTCTTTGACAAGATCTGTGTGACGTGCTCGAGGAATCCGAGTTCTGCCATGTGGTCAGCTTCGTCAAGAATCGTGATCTCAATTGCATCGAGGTCTACGTGACCAGATTCCATGAGGTCAATGAAACGACCTGGGCAAGCAACAACGATGTCAACACCGTTGCGCAATGCTTCGATCTGCTTTGGGTATCCAACGCCGCCGTAGACGGTTGTTGTGCGCATGCCGAGACGGCGTGCAAGTGGTGCCAAAACGTCACACACTTGGTTTGCCAACTCGCGAGTTGGAACCAAGATCAGTGCACGTGGTGCATAGTTCT
This sequence comes from Actinomycetota bacterium, assembly GCA_009705865.1. Taxonomy (GTDB): domain Bacteria; phylum Actinomycetota; class Acidimicrobiia; order Acidimicrobiales; family Ilumatobacteraceae; genus UBA2093. The sequence goes on from WLSJ01000055.1 coordinate 11,416, forward strand.
CGCGTGGTTTGTTGCTCTCGAGCAAACGGGCCAACAACGGCAATGTGAATGCAAGCGTCTTGCCAGATCCCGTGCGGCCGCGGCCGAGGGTGTCGCGACCAGCCAACGCGTCTGCGATGGTTGCTTGCTGGATAGGGAATGGTTCAGTGAGACCTTGTGAGGTCAGTTCATCAACCAGGGGCGTGGGCAGACCAAGGTCAGCAAAAGAAGGACGGGTGTCCATGGGGGTATCTCCCTTGTAAGGGCCATAGATACCGGTTTGTACCCATGGACGCACTCGAAGTGCCTGAGCAGACTAGCCGTGA
>WLSJ01000056.1 GCA_009705865.1 Actinomycetota bacterium
TACCGTCGCTGAGGCCGTTGAAGAGTTGATGGAAGATATTGCCCGCGTTGGCTCTACATCGTTTCGCATGTTGACAACGGGCTTAGTAGAGCGCCTAGAAATCGTTGTTCGTTTTCTTGCAATTTTGGAAATGTACAAACAAGGTTTTATTGAACTGGACCAAGTAGATCGTTTCGGAGACATAACAGTCGTATGGACCGGAATCGGAACTGGAAACGAAAACATGACGGAGATCGATTCTTATGAAGGATGATGTAACAGCCGAAACGGTTCGCGCAATAGAAGCAATCGTATTAGTGGCGCATGAGCCAGTGCCAACGGATTTGATAGCTCAATTATTGGAGATACCGGCGATCACTGTCGAGGAAGTGTGCGCACGCCTCGCAGATACATACGAAGAGGCAGGTCACGGATTTCAATTGGCAAAAGTTGCTGGTGGTTGGCGTTTTCAAACTCACCCAGATCTGGCGCCATATGTTGAACGGTTCATATTGGATGGCCAAAGGGCAAGGCTTTCAGGCGCTGCTTTAGAGACTCTGGCGATCATTGCCTATAAGCAACCCATCTCTCGGCTGCAGATCGCTTCGATTCGCGGAGTTGATCCGGATTCTGTATTACGCACTCTGCATGGCCGTGCGTACGTAGCGCCAGTGTCGCGTGATAACGGACCTGGCCAAGCAGTGATGTGGGGTACCACTCAATTATTTCTTGAAAAACTTGGTATTGCTTCTCTTGATGATCTGCCCGCTATTGCGTCCTTTGTACCCGATGCGTCTCTCGTTGAAGCACTAGAAAAGACGCTTCTCATCGAGGCCGACAGTATTTCAGAGCCGAGCGAAGGCGCGTAAGTGTCTTCGTTTTCCCCGCCGGGAGGCGCGGTCCCTGAGCCTCCTTTGTGGGAACAGATAGCGGCCGATGCACGCCTTGCCGATGGCGAGCGCTTACAAAAAGTTCTAGCTAGAGCCGGTTTCGGTTCCCGACGTGTGTGTGAGAACCTGATTGAGGATGGTCGCGTAGATGTCAATGGTGACGTAGCGGTATTGGGGCGCCGCGTCAATGTAGACACTGACATCATTGAAGTTGATGGTGCACCGGTAGGAGTCCTTCCTGGCCTGGTGTATTACTTGTTGAATAAACCAGAAGGCGTGGTGACCACCATGGCTGATACTCACGGGCGTGAGACGGTCCTCGATTACGTGCCATCCGAACCCCGGGTATTTTCAGTCGGACGTTTGGATATAGATACAACTGGTTTATTGATTTTGACAAATGATGGGCAGTTGACTCAGTTCTTAACTCATCCAAGCCACGGAGTGGAAAAGGAATACATAGCTGAAGTCGAGTGCGGCACAAATGGAGTTCCGAACGGTGCCTTACGACATCTGCGTGATGGAGTTGATTTAGAAGATGGCATGACGGCTCCCGCCGAAGTGGGACAACCCGAACCCGGTGTTCTTCGAATTGTGATTCATGAAGGTCGCAACCGGCAGGTACGGCGTATGTGTGAAGAAGTGGGCCACCCAGTTATTCGTTTAGTCCGTACACGCATCGGACCGTTGCGGGACACGAAATTGTCTCCCGGACAATGGCGTGAGCTGACGATAGAAGAGGTGCGTCAATTATCTAGCGCAGTTGAGTTAGACGGCACGGATACGGTGTGGGAATGAGCCTTTCGCCATCTAGCTCCAAACGGGCAAATATTTTTGGTCTTGGACTTATTGGAGGTTCTCTTGCTCTTGCCCTTGCTGATGCCGGGTATGAAGTAGGTGGACATGATTCAGATGCCGAAAAGATCTCAACTGCTTTATCTCGCGGTGTGATTTCATTTCCTGGCCTGTATGCAGATGCAGAAGTAACATTTGTTGCGACTCCTGTTGGGTTTATTGCCGAGTCGGTCATTGAAGCTCTGACATTAACTACCGGAGTAGTCACGGACGTAGGTTCAGTGAAAACAAGTATTTCCAGTGCAGTAACTGATGAACGTTTTGTGCCAGGGCATCCGATGGCAGGGTCCGAATTGGATGGTCTCGACGGAGCAGACGCATCAATGTTTGCAGGTGCAGTTTGGGTCTTAACTCCAACGGCACATTCGTCGGACGCGGCTTTTGCAACTGTTGCTGGTTTGGTTGCAAAGTTCGGAGCAGAGATAGTTGCAATGGATGCACAGCAACACGACGATCTAGTAGCTGTAGTTAGTCACGTACCCCATTTGGCAGCCGCTACTTTGATGCGAATAGCTGACGACCGTTCTGAAGAACATATGGCATTGCTCCGACTTGCTGCAGGTGGCTTTCGAGACATGACGCGAATTGCTTCTGGTCGCCCGGGCATTTGGTTAGACATTTGCGAGCAAAATAAGGCTTCCATTGTGCGAGGACTTGATGCATTGATACTTGGTCTTACCGACATGCGTGACGTGGTATCGCGGTCAGATCGTGATGGTCTGTTGTCGCGCCTTAATCAAGCACGCCAAGCAAGAATGAATCTCCCCACTGGTGCAGGAGCTGTAGAAGATCTCGCAGAAGTTCGTATACCTATTCCTGATCGACCGGGAGCCGCCGCCGACGTCTTTACGTTGTCCGGTGAATTGGGCGTCAATATTTATGACTTCGAAGTTGTTCACTCCGCTGAGGGTGACCGAGGAATTATGGTGACTGTGGTGCGACTAGAACACGCAGAAATGTTTAGGGGTGGGCTGCTGGCCAGAGGGTTTCGCCCAGCTATCCAGCCATTGTCGTGACGTCAGTTATTTTGCATCCGCCTGCGGGTCCCATTGATGCTGTGGTGTCAGTTCCTGGATCTAAGAGCGTTGCGAACCGTGCTTTGGTGTGTGCGATGTTGTCAAAGGAATCGTCACACATCTCCGGAATTCCAACAGGTGATGATGCACGGGTTGTATTGGACGTCATTCGTGATTCAGGTCGAGCCGTCGAGATTGTTAACAATGACGTACATATAGCTAAGACGCCAATTCTGAAGTTTCCCGGAATAGTTGACGCAGTTCTTGCAGGTACTTCATCTCGATTCCTCACTGCTGTTGCCTGCTTGTTTGATTCAACAACAATTATCGACGGTGAATCAGTTTTGCGAAGTCGCCCCATGGCTGATCTGCACGACGCCCTCGTGTCATTAGGGGCAGATATCGGTCATCTCGGAGAAGTGGGTCATCTACCAGTATCTGTATCTCGAGGGTCGTTGTCAGGTGGGGAGATTCATATTGCAGGAAATGTCTCAAGCCAATTCATCTCGGCATTGATGTTGATCGGGCCAATGTTGAATGAAGGACTTGTCATTCACATCGACGGACCGCTTGTGTCTCGTTCGTATGTACAAATGACGGCAGACGTTATGAAATCATTCGGTGCTGTAGTGCGTACGGAGGAAGCCACTATTGCGGTCAAATTCGGACCATACAAAGGTTGCGACTACACCATAGAACCTGATTATTCATCTGCAGCTTTTCCTCTCGTGGCAGTTGCGCTTCGTGAGGGTCGTGTCGTTGTTCCCGGACTCGCATCAGCATCATTGCAAGGTGATGGAGAGATCATTCCTATTCTGAAAAAGATGGGATTGTCTTGTGAAGTCAGTGGCTCAGACATATCAGTGTCCCGTCTGGCGACAACGCATCTCTTACCTCTTGTTATGGACATGTCAGATTGTTCCGATTTAGTGCCAGCAGTAGCTGTTGCGTGTTGTATGGCATCTGGTGAAAGTGTGTTGTCCGGGATTGGTTTTATACGTAACAAGGAAAGCGATCGCCTAGGGGACCTTGCTAACGAACTAAATCGTGCTGGTGGAAACGTGACGGTGGAACAAGATGGTTTGCGTATTGTTGGTCCGTGCTCTTGGACGCCCGTAGTCCTCGAGACGTATCACGATCACCGGATGGCGATGGCGCTCTCTCTGTTGTCATTGCGTGCGTCTGGAATGAAAATTGCTGATCCGGGGGTTGTAACAAAGAGCTGGCCAGAGTATTTCACTGACATGGCATCAATCCTCGGTGCTGTAGAGACTGGCAACTAGCCTGTGTCGATGAGCATTACGGTTGTGGCTTTCGATGTCGACAACACCCTGACAGTGAAGGATTGTGTTGTTCCTTTCATGCGCAAAGTTTCCGGTACTCGACGGTTGGTCAAAGTGTTGCTGTCAGGATTACCTGAATCTCTTCAGATGTTTCGTCGTCATGATCGTGATGCGCTGAAACAGAAATTTGTTCGTGCTGTATTTGCCGGCAAAAAGGTCGACGAAGTTGAGGAATTGGGAGTGCAGTTCGCGGCGAAAGTTGCAAATGGATTGTTACGTAAAGACGTATCGGATCGTATGCGTTGGCACCAAGAACAAGGACATGTCGTTATTCTTGTCTCGGCGTCCTTGGGGGCGTACCTGCATCCACTAGGTGACTTATTAGAGGTCGACGCAGTGCTGTGCACTGAATTGGAAGAAGTAGCGGGAGTTTTGACTGGTGAATTGAATGGTAAGAATTGCCGTGGAGAAGAAAAAGCATCGCGAGTAAGGAAGTGGTGCTCTGATTCGGGAATTACATCTGAAGATCTTGTGTATGCATATGGTGATTCCTCAGGAGATATCGAGTTGTTGGCTGAATTTTCCTCGCCGACGTGGGTTTCAAAAGTTGATCTAAAGAAGGTGCCTGCATGATTCGTTCGTACATTCGAGAAGCGCGCCCTACCCAATGGTCGAAAAATGCCTTGGTGTTTGCAGCACCGGCTGCACTCGGGGTTCTTAATGAGTGGTCATCGCTCGCTAAGACACTCACGATATTTGCTGCTTTTTGTTTGACTGCTAGTGGTACGTACTATTGGAACGACATATTGGATGTTGTACAAGATCGCGAACATCCAAAAAAGAGGAATCGTCCTATCGCAAGCGGGGCAGTGCCGATGGCCTCTGCTCGAGTGGTTGGTTCGTTGTTGCTTATTGGTGGACCAGCTGTTGCATTTACAGTGCGTCCAGCAGCCGCGGGGATTGTAGCTTTGTATGCAGTGCTAACTATTGGGTACAGCACTTGGTGGAAACATATTCCGATTCTTGATTTGGCACTTGTAGCGAGTGGCTTTGTATTGCGCGCCATGGCGGGAGCAGCGGCTACTCAGACTCCCATGTCCACGTGGTTTGTTCTGTGCATAACGTTTGGGTCTTTCTTCATTGTCACGGGTAAACGCTTTGCAGAGTTGTTAGAGATGGGAGAGCATGCATCGATCACTCGTACGTCTCTGAAGTCATACTCAATTGTTTATCTGCGGCAGTTACTTGTTGTGTCGTGTACGGCAACAGTCGTTACGTACTGCATGTGGGCGTTTGAGAATGCTGCTGTGGCGGCAGAATCTATTCCGTTTCATGGGTTGTCGATAGTGCCGATGGTTCTGGCTTTGCTGCGATATTTGTTGGTGTTAGAAAACGGTGGCGGTGGGGCTCCAGAAGAAGTGTTTTATGGCGACCGTTGGATCCAGGCGTATGGATTGGTGTGGGTACTCGTGTACGGTCTTGCGGTGTACGCCTCGTAGAGGCACAGTCATCATGCCCTCGATTTAGCGGGGGCACGGCGTAGGATTTATGCCATGACAATGCAGCGCTTATCAGGGTGGGGCCGCACTGCTTGGACAGTTGCAGATCTAATTCACACCACTGATGTTGATGAGATTCGATCGGCGGTTACGCAGTCGAATGAGCGTGGGGTCATTGCTCGTGGTCTTGGTCGGTCATACGGAGCAGCTTCGCAGAATGCAGGTGGCGCCGTACTTGAGCTGACTGCTGAGAATGATCCGATGGGAATTGATGCCGATTTTGATCCGTTGACTGGTGTACTGACCGTTGCATCTAGCGTCAGTATTGACGCGATACTTCGCATGTGCGTTCCCCAGGGTTGGTTCATTCCGGTAACCCCAGGGACTCGCTTCGTGACAGTAGGCGGTGCTATCGCCTCTGATATTCATGGCAAGAATCATCACTTCGACGGAAGTTTCGGACAGCATGTTCTATCCATCACGGTGATGCTGTCGAGTGGTGAAGTGGTTGATTTGTCTCCACAGCAGAATCCAGCCTGGTTCTGGGCCACCGTTGGTGGAATGGGTCTGACTGGAGTCATACTTTCTGCGACTATTTCAATGTTGAAAATTGAGACCTCTCGAGTGCAGGTCGAAACCGTTCGTCTCGAGAATTTTGATGCAGTGTGTGCAGCGATGGGGTCAGATGGTGTTGATGATGACTTTCGATATTCCGTCTGCTGGATTGATTTGTTGGCAACAGGATCTGCAATGGGTCGTGGCGTACTGACAAGGGGAGATCACGCCCCAGCAAGCGCAGTAGCCAAAGAAGATTCGCTCGCATATGACCCTCGATTAAGCGTGTCTGCGCCAAGCTGGGTGCCGAACGGGCTTCTGAACAAATGGTCGATCAAGGCTTTCAACGAGGCGTGGTATCGCAAAGCACCGTCAAAGAACCATGTCGGATTGGAATCTATACCAGCTTTTTTTCATCCATTAGATGGAGTGAATCGTTGGAATCGTTTGTACGGCAAACAAGGTTTCATTCAGTATCAATTTATTGTTCCCCTTGACCGCACCGACGTGTTGAGAAAGGTCATAGAGAAGTTTTCAGCAGCTGGCGTTGCGTCCTTCTTAGCAGTGTTAAAGCGCATGGGTGTTCAAAATGATGCACCGATGTCCTTTCCAACCGAGGGTTGGACATTGACCCTGGATATGGCAGCCGGAATTACGGGACTAGCTGAACTTCTTGCTGATGTTGATGAAATGGTGCTTGATGCAGGTGGACGTCACTACCTAGCAAAAGATTCTCATGTGTCGGCCAATGCAGTTCGTCGTGGATATCCACGACTTGATGAGTGGATGGGTATTCAAGAACAGATGGATACCCAAGGCGTCTGGCGCAGCGATTTGTCGCGGCGATTGGGACTAGTTGATCACAGGAGATCGAAATGAAAAACGGAGTAGGAGTTGCACAGAATATTGTGCTGTTCGGTGGCACTAGTGAGATTGGTCAGGCCATTATCCATAAAGTGGTGAAACCTGGCGTGTCCCACGTTGTGCTTGTCAGTCGAGACATTGACGAAGCGGAGTCACAGATAGCAGATGTCGCAGAGAAATATTCAGATCTTGACATTCACCATGTGAAGTTTGATGCTGCTGATGCAGCGTCAATGGTGCATGTTGTAGCGGAAGTTGCAGACGAGATCGGAGATATTGACGTCGCTGTCATAGCCCAAGGAGTCTTGCAAGAAGGTGTTGATTACTTCGCAAATCCAGAGGCGCTTGTGTCTGTGGCTGATGTGAATTTCAGTGCAACGATGGTGTTGATGTACGCACTAGCTGCACGCATGAGAACACAGGGGTACGGCAAGATAGTGCTGTTGTCGTCGGTAGCGGGGGAACGAGTTCGAAAAGGTAATCCGGTTTACGGAGCCACTAAGGCCGGAATTGATGGTTTCGCGCTTGCTCTTGATCACGAGTTAGAGGGCTCAGGCGTGTCGATCCTTGTAGTCAGGCCGGGTTTCGTTACAACGAAAATGACGAAAGGAATGGATAAGGCCCCATTCTCAACAGATGCAAACGGAGTTGCCTCAGCAGTCGCAAAGGCTCTGAATACATCTCGAAAAGTAATCTGGGTTCCAGGCCTACTGCAATACATGTTTTTCGTATTGAAGAATTTGCCGATTTCAATCTGGCGCAGATTACCTTTGTAAGTGTCTTACGGAATGGCTCCGCGAACGCCATAGATGCCAGTAACTGTTACCAAGCCACCAACCATCACCATGATCACAAGTGGCCACCACTTGTTGTCGTCGTCGCGTAGTGCTCTAGCGACTGGAAAGAACAATGGGAATGCGGTGAACAGAAATCTTGGTCTAGCGGTAACCGTGGCCGGGATCAGCATGAGAGCGAGTACTACACCGCTGTATGTCCAGTAGATCATATTCAAGCGATATTTTCTGGCCATCACGATGGCAATCACCATGGCAAAAACACTGGCCGCGGTCAACACGGACGTGGGCGAGCTCACTGGGTGAAGAAAGAAATCGACCGTTCGTTGAACTGCGGTTGCACCGAAACTGGTTCCTTCTTTCCACGCTTCGGTCTGCACCCGAAACCATGCAAAGTTCTCGCCCGTATGAAGACGCAAGAACCACATGAATCCGATGAAGCCAAGTGGCGAGATGGTCGGTGCGATTATTGACTTCCACTCTTTGTCGTTTCGAATCGCAATAAGGGAAGCGACTGCACATGCTGCAACAAGAGCCACCCCATTGGGTCGAGTTGCAGTCGCCATAGCAGCCAGTACTCCGGCGATAAACCACTGCTTCTTGCGAAGTGCCACAAAACACAAGGCTGCAATTGTGAGCATGAGACCTTCTGAATAGGCCATGCTGAGGACGAAACTTCCGGGGAAAAGGGCCAACAGAATCATTGCCTTCTCCGCGGTCTTTGTGTCGTAGATATCGCGACACAAATATCCGACAAGAAAAACCAACATCGCACCAAGCAAAACATTGATTGCCAGTGCGACGCTGACCGGTCCGCCTGGGAAAATCAGATCAATGTAATGCACCAGCCGGGGATACATGGGGAAAAATGCAGCGCGAGCATCAGAAACAAAATACGTGACGTTCGGCATGATGTGATGGGGATAGCCACGACGTGCAACTTCGAGATACCAATGCCCGTCCCAGCTATCAAGAATTGCGGCGAGCCCACTTAAACCGTTCGCAGGGACAACATCATTGGTCCGATCGACAACCGCTTGAGCAGCAACAGCAACTGCTGCTCCCATAATTACGAATAACCGCGACAAGATATATACAAGACCGGCACGACGAAGTGCTTTGCCCCACGGGTCTGTTGCCGGAGGCACATGAAGTTTTTGGGCTAGAGAAATTCTTGTCATATTTTCCTAAAAAGGGATGTTTCCAATATTACGCATCGGAACTTGAGACTGAGTGTCTTTACGCTATTCCGTGTGGGCGAACGGGCCCCTTTCATGGCACGATTACATATGGACGAAATTGCACTGACATATCCACGAAACGGCATTGCCCTGATCACCTTGAATCGCCCTGACAAATTGAATGCGATGACATCATCGATGGTCGAACAACTACACAAGACCTTTACAGAGGTTGGTGCCTCTCGTGATGTTCGCGTCATTGTTCTGACGGGTCAAGGTCGAGGGTTTTGTGCAGGATTAGACCTGGGCGGATATGGAGACGCGCCAGGCTTTGAGTGGCACGGCGGTATGGAGAAGGGATTCGCAGTTCAGAAACATATTGCATCTCTGATTCCGAAGATGCGCTCGTTGCCTCAACCGATTATTGCTGCTGTGAATGGCCCAGCGGCAGGCGGCGGGTTTGCTCTTGTGCTTGGTTCAGACTTGAGGTTATGTTCGGCTACTGCTCGTTTCAATGCCGCGTTCATTCGCATCGGTCTATCGGCGTGCGATATCGGAACCAGTTGGTTATTGCCCCGTCTCATAGGGGCAGCGCGTGCGCATGAGATCATGTTGACTGGGCGCTTATTTGATGCTGCTGAAGCACTGCGTATTGGGTTGGTGCATGAGGTTTTGCCAGATGAGGTTCTTCTTGACGCTGCGTATGTAAAAGCAGAAGAGATTATGTTGAACAGCCCTATAGGCGTTGCCTTAACGAAGGAAGGCATGTGGGCATCTCTGGAGATTCCGGGTCTGCAAGCTGCCATTGATATGGAGAACCGACAACAAATAATGGCTAGTTTTTCTGAGGATGCTAGAGAAACTCGCGTGGCTAAGGCCGAAGGTCGACCTCCCAAGTATCAATCGTAGATTTCTTGACTTTTTGTTTGGGTGACTCGCGGAATCGGTGCTCGACCTCAGTTGCGACTAGTTTTATTCCGTGAGCGAACGTGAAATCATGTCCTGGGAATCTTTTGGTGTTGCAAGTCGAGAACTTGCCACCAGTGTCGCCGAAGGGGGATACGAGCCAGACATTATTCTGGCCATTGCGCGCGGTGGTCTGCTGGCAGCAGGTGCTCTTGGTTACGCACTCGCAGTAAAGAATCTCTACACAATGAACGTTGAGTTCTACACAGGAGTAGACGAACGACTTCCGGTCCCGATGATTCTTCCGCCAGTTCCCGACCTTGTAGAACTGCGTTTTGCGCGAGTCTTGATTGTCGATGACGTGGCTGACACTGGTCATACTCTCAAGATTGTTCAAGACTTCTTTAAGGGACGAGTCAAAGAGGTCCGTTCAGCTGTGTTGTACGAAAAATCTCACTCAGTTGTTCAATGTGAGTATGTGTGGAAGCACACTGATTTGTGGATCAACTTCCCATGGAGCGATAAAGACCCAGTCGTTAAGCGCACCGGAATCGTGAAAGACGCGTAAGCGTTTAGCCCATTTCTTTAATGATGGTCAAGGCTGCATTGCGGCCACTTGACCCCCATACACCGGCACCGGGGAAAGTTGCTGCCCCAGTGAGGTAGAGACCCTTAATCGGTGTGTGATATCTGGTGAGCTCCGGTGTGGAACCCATAAAGGCTGCAAGCGGTCCGCCACCAAAGCTGAGGGCATGTCCTTTAGGAAGATGGAATTGTGATTCGTAATCAGCTGGAGTCAATACTCTCCATTGCTCAATTGATTCCATAAAGCCTGGGTGAACCAAAGATCCAAATTGACGAAGCCAGCGTTCTGGTTCATCGCGTGACTCCCAACCGTCAACGAATGAATACGGCGTGTACAGCGCTTCGAGACTGAAGACACTCTTTCCCGGGGGTGCAATGGTGTTGTCGATGTTTGAAGGAGTGTTAGCGAGCAATGCCATGCGAGGCATTGTTTTACCTTCGCGCATCAATTGAGAACCGCGATGGAGTTCCGCCAAGGACGGACTAACAATGACAGTTGAACCAGAAGATTGAAGGTTGGTCAGCGAATCTGTAAATGCGCTCAACGTAGGAGGAGCGTTTGTAATTGCGTCAATCTTCGACTCGTAACCCTCACCCGGTGTGTGGCTCTTCCACCGATTGATGAGTGAATTGGCTTTGGCCGGAGGATTCTTCAGCCACTGAACGAATGTTCGTTGAGGGTCACATGCAGAGA
>WLSJ01000057.1 GCA_009705865.1 Actinomycetota bacterium
CACCATGGCCGTTGGCAAGATCTTCGGGGCTGCTGTCGCCTAGGCGTCACTTTGCGCTCTCCCCTCCAGAACAGCGAGACTGTATGAATGAGCGCACCTTCCACCACAGACAAAGACACAGCCCGCATTGACGCGGAACTTGATGCACTTCTCGCAGAGTTTGACCCAAAGAAGGTCGACAACATCACATTCCGTGGCGCACGGTTTGACCGTGGACTTGCATGGGTGCATTTCCCCACTGGTCATGGCGGCCTTGACATGCGTCCCGACCTCAACCGCCATGTTGAAGAGCGTCTTCGTGCAGCAGGTGCCGCACCGCAGAACCCTGCAACATTTTTCATCGCACTCGCTGGTCCAACTATTGCGACGCACGGCAGTGAAGAAGTAAAGAAGCGATTCTTGCGGCCTATGTTCACTGGCGAAGAAGTGTGGTGTCAGTTGTTCTCCGAGCCAGGCGCCGGAAGCGACTTTGCTGGACTAGGAACAAAAGCGATTCGCGATGGAGACGAGTGGATCATCAATGGTCAAAAAGTGTGGAACACACTTGCTCATCTTGCTGACTGGGGAATGCTCGTCACACGCACCGATCCTGATGCTCCGAAGCACAAAGGCATGACGTACTTTGCTCTTGACATGCACGCACCTGGTGTTGAAGTACGCCCTCTACGTCAAATCACGGGCGAAGCCGAATTCAACGAGGTCTACATGACTGATGCGCGAGTGCCAGATGCACATCGTGTTGGCGACGTAGGTGAAGGGTGGCGTGCCGCTCTCACCACACTTATGAATGAGCGCACCGCAATTGGTGGTGGTGGCGGCGGAAGCGCAAAACGCCGTGGCCCAATTGACGAAACCATCAGAATCTGGAATGAAAAGCCTGCAAACCAGCGCAATGCTGCGGACAAAGACACGATGATGCACCTGTTCTGTGCAAGCGAAGCACTGCGTTACACAGTGATGCGCGGAGCACAAGCTGCAAAGGCCGGCAACCCCGGTCCAGAGGGCTCGATTGCCAAACTCATGGCTGCAGATTTCAACAAGAAGGTCACAGAGTTCACTTTGCAACTTATGGGTGCCGACGCAATGATCGATTACGACTTCACTTTCCGTCGACCTGACACGTTGTCAGTTGACGGTTCATTCGGTGGACCCCGCCATTCGTTCTTACGTGTTCGCGCTAACTCAATTGAAGGCGGCACGAGCGAAATTATGCGCAACATTCTTGGCGAGCAAGTGCTTGGCCTTCCAGGCGAGCCACGCGTTGACAAAGACATTTCATGGAGCAAAGTTCCTCGTAGCTAAATCTGCACACACAAAAGGCCGCTGTCGAAACAGCGGCCCTTCGTGGAGGAATTATTGAAGTGGTGATTTACGCGGCGCGAAGTCCGGTGAGTCCCTTACTAATGAACGACACAATGGCGTCCTTGACCGGAATCATTCCGTAAACAATGCAGCCATCAACACAGATGGTCATCCACGATGCCCGCATGCTGCCGGTCATCGCAGTCACGATGCTGAGATTGAGTGCCCACACAAGTCCGATACTGACAGCCAGCATGATGTGGTCGCTCAGAACAGGAATTCGGTTGATAATGGCGTCGAGCTTCAACGTGCGGGTGAGCGAGTGAAACACTGGCATAACCGCTCCGAGAAGGATGGATAGAAGGATAAGTGATCCAAGGGTGTACATGAGATGCCTCTTTCGAGTCAGTCTCCGCCTACCAAGAAGGTAACTAATGTCACACCACTAGTGGTGGATATCCACAGGGTGTGGAGAACCCTTGTCCAGACAGGGTTACAAGGCGGTCTATGGTTCATCCATGATTCGCCTGCGCCAAATTGCCCTTGTTGCCCACAGCCTTGACCAGGCCACGGCTGACATCTCTGCAGCCCTCGACCTCGACGTGATCTACCAAGACCCTGGGGTGGGCTTCTTTGGGCTTCACAATGCGCTGTTTTGTATCGGGGACCAGTTTCTCGAGGTTGTCTCTCCTATTCAAGAAGGCACCACAGCAGGTCGGTTGCTGGAGAAATTGGGTGGTGATGGTGGATACATGGCTTTATATGAAGTCGACGATCTCGATGCGCGTATAGAGCACGTGAAGGCATCGGGAACTCGCACCGTTTGGGAAGGCACTGGCGATGCAATTCGTGGACGTCATTTACACCCACGCGACACTGGCGGCACATTGGTGTCATTAGATCAACCAGATGTTGCTGGTGAATGGGCATGGGGCGGGCCTCAGTGGAAGTCGCGTCGGCCATCAACAGTTGTGTCAGCGATTGATTCATTCACGGTGTCAGTACCCGACGCGGATTTCTCTTGCAAGCATTGGACACAACTCGGCATCAATGAAGCAGTGCGGTTTGCACCATGCGGTGACCAGCCAGAAGGTCTCACCGAAGTAACTATGAAATGTGTTGACTCATCTCGCGACGGCGAAACTTTTCAGTTGTGCGGCGTCACTATTACATTGCGCGCGTAGCTGTATCTAGTGTGCGTTTGAATGCACAACGCCACCAACAACAGTGGCGAGTACTGAGATGTCTTTGATCTCCATTGGGTCAACCGCACAGGGGTCAGCATCAAGCACCGCGAAGTCTGCAAACTTGCCTACTTCGATGGATCCGTATTCATCATCGCAATGAAGCAAATAAGCAGAACCAATTGTCATGGCCTTCAATGCATCAAGCGCTGAAATTCTTTCTGCTTCACCCAGTACATGACCAGTACTCGTCACACGATTCACTGCGCACCACATGGTGAACAACGGCGCTAACGGCGTCACTGGTGCATCACTATGAATGGAATGTGGAATTTCCATGCGAACAGCAGTACCAACAGCATCAAGATGTCGCGCTTTGGCGGGCCCCATGGTGTCGTGACGATGCGTGTCACCCCAGAAATACAGATGATTTGCAAACAAGTTCACACAAATGCCAAGAGTCTTGATCTTGCGGAACATGGCATCTGTTGCCATTTGCACATGTTCTAAACGGTGACGGTGATCAAAACGTGGGTGCGCTTCAAGCAGACGGCGATAGATGTCGACACCAGCTTCAATTGCTTCATCTCCATTTGTATGCATTGCTAGTTGATAACCAGCTTTATGGAACGGCAGCATCAAGTTGTAGAGATCTTCAGGATTTCCGAGCCACATACCATTTGGTGACCCACAGCAATATCCTGGCCAATTCATCCGCGCCGTACGACCCTGAATAGAACCATCGGCAATGAACTTCAACGGACCCATCGCAAACTTTTCTGAATTGAATTGCACAAGGTCTTTTAGAAGCTCTGCAATTTCATCGGAACTAAAGCGCAATGACATAAACGTTGCAAGCGGTGCATACCGGACACGCGTAGGAAAGCCCGGATTATTCACAACGTTTGCGAATGCCTCAATCCCCTTGAGGGTAGGAATATTCGCAAGATCAGTCACCATTGTGCACCCAGCTTGACGAGCAAGATGTCCACCGTCCCAGATTGCGCTTTCGCCACCTGCGTCAAGATTCACGTGCACGCCCAAGAACATGGCCAGCGCTAGCTCACGAATTTCACCAGTGAGGTTGCCGTTCTCATCGCGGTGCACGCCTTCATCGGTAGTGGTGTTGTCTACTCCGGCACGCGCCAACATGGCCGAGTTTGCATGACCAACATGGCCGTTGCTTTGCATCACCCAAATTGGTCGAGTCTCTGACACTGAATCCAACATTTCAAGCGTGAGTGTTTGCGAACCAACCATCGACACATCGAAACCCACAGCAATGAGAGATTCGCTCTGGTCTTTCATTTCGCTATGTGCCTGATGAAGTCGTTCAATGATGGCTTCAACCGTTGGACAGCCTGGTTGAACCGAGCCATCCACTTGACGCCGCGGGTACGAGCCCACCCATGGGTAGCGAGATAGAGATCCTTCACGAACAATGTGGCAGTGAGCCTCTATGAAGCCCGGCACTATGACTGAATCTGCGAACTGATTGTCGATAGTAATGTCGAGGCCGTCAAGGTCTGACAGCACCTGGTCAAGCATGCCCGTATGAAGAACCCTGCCATCTTGAACGGCCACGGCGTTGGCCTGAGACACCGCTGAATCAAGGGTGATGACGGATCGCGCCGTGAACACTGTGACGCTCATATGGTTCCCACTTCCCGACTACTCACAAACTGTACAAGAATGGTCCTATGACTATGCAACTAGACCCCCATACCGATATCGCCTCAATTTCAGGCACGGTGGCGAAACTTCGCAATACCTATAACTCGCGCATCACACGACCATTGGCGTGGCGCCGCACTCAGTTGCAGAACATGATCAACATGTTGGAACACAATGAAGCCGCTTTTCTTGAGGCCCTTAAAGTTGACCTCGGTAAGCCAATGGCTGAAGCATTCATTACCGACCTTGCATTCGTTACTGGTGAGATCAAGTTGATGCTCAAGAACCTCAACAAGTGGAACAGTGCGGAAAAAGTTCCCACCCCTTTGGTTGCGATGCCAGCGAAATCTGTTCTCATGCCAGAACCTCTTGGCGTTGTATGCGTCATCGCACCGTGGAACTACCCCGTGCAATTGTTGTTGGTTCCAGCAGCCGGCGCTATTGCAGCCGGTAACACAGTCATCATGAAGCCATCAGAAGTATCACCCACTGTCTCGGGTCTACTTGCTCGTTTGGTGCCGCAGTACTTAGACACTTCTGCCGTTTCACTCGTTGAAGGCGGAGTACCTGAGACCACGGAATTGTTAGCTCAAAAGTTTGACCACATCTTCTACACCGGTAATGGAAAAATTGGTCGCGTTGTCATGGCTGCTGCAGCCGTCAACCTCACCCCTGTCACTTTGGAACTTGGCGGCAAGAGCCCGGTCATCATTGACAAGAGCGCAAACATCGAAGTTGCCGCACGCCGCGTTGCATGGGGCAAGTGGTTGAATGCAGGCCAAACATGTGTCGCTCCTGACTACGTGTTGGTCGACTCTTCTGTTGAAGCAAAGTTTGTTGACGCTCTACGAACCTCAATCACAGATTTCTACGGAGCAAACCCGCACACCAGCGACAGCTATGGTCGCATCGTGTCACCACGACACTTTGACCGACTTGTCTCACTGATGACAGGTGGAACTCCGATTATCGGTGGCGAATCAGCCGCAGCTGATCGATATGTGGCACCAACCGTTCTTGGCAATGTGAACCTGAATGCTCCGATCATGCAAGAAGAAATCTTCGGACCAATTCTTCCCATCATCAGCGTGAAAGACACCAATGAAGCAATTGAGTTCATTACCTCACGCGATCACCCACTGGCACTGTATGTCTTTGCGGAAAACAGTTCCGTGGTTGACAAAGTGTTGGAACACACCACAGCAGGTGGAGTCACAGTGAACGGCACGCTTCTGCACCTCACAAGCCCCCATCTGCCATTTGGCGGAGTTGGTGAGAGCGGAATGGGCGGATATCACGGCAAGTCAGGCGTTCGTATCTTCCAGCACATGAAGCCAGTTCTAAAGCGCGGCACAAAGATCGACCCGAAAATCACGTACCCGCCGTACACAGAGCGCAAGCTGAAGTTGTTCCGCAAAGTACTCTAAGGACACCCCTACCTAAGGATTCTCTTCATGAAATTTGCTATTGCGTTTGCCAACACCGGACCATTCATCAACCCCGATAAGGCAGTCGCTATGGCACAGGCAGCTGAAGCTGCCGGGATTGAATCATTGTGGACTGTGGAACATGTAGTTGTCCCTGCTGACTACAACTCTCCATACCCGTATAGCGACACAGGCAAAATGCCTGGCGGTGATGATTCCCCTATTCCAGATCCGTTGATTTGGCTCACGTACGTCGCCGCTGCAACACAAGCAATTAACTTGGCAACCGGAATTCTGATTTTGCCTCAACGTAATCCTGTTGTTCTTGCAAAGGAATTGGCAACACTTGACTTCATGTCAAATGGTCGCATGCTTCTTGGTACTGGCGTTGGCTGGATGAAAGAAGAATTCGATGCAATCGGCGTGCCGTTCAATGAACGAGGAAAGCGCAATGACGAGAACATCGCTGCAATGCGCGCATTGTGGTCAGAAGAAAAAGCGTCGTACCACGGCGAATACGTGAATTTTGATAACTGCATCTTGCGACCACAACCAGTCAAGGGCTCTATTCCTATTCACATTGGTGGCAGTACTGACATTGCAGCCAAGCGTGCTGGTCGTTTGGGTGATGGCTTCTTTCCTGCGGGTGGTTCACACGAAGAACTTGCTCGCATCATTGGCATCACTCGCGAATCAGCTGTCAAGCACGGCCGTAATCCAGATGACATTGAGATCACAACTGGGGGCAATGGTGCTATTGGACCAAACGCCCTAGAAGAGATCAGCGCACTTGAAGCTCTCGGCGTTAATCGAGTTATCGTGCCAGCATTTTTGTTCTACCGCGGAACTGCAGACGCAATCGCTCAGTACGGCGAAGACGTCATCAGCAAAGTGAACTAACTATTCAAGGTCTGTAGCGGCGCCTGAGAATTGCGACTGATACAGGCGGTAATACGCACCACGCGAAGCCAGCAAATCTTCATGTGAGCCCTGCTCGACAATGCGACCATCTTCCATTACAAGAATGACGTTCGCATCGCGAATAGTTGACAACCGGTGAGCAATCACAAAGCTGGTGCGCTGGCTACGTAAAGCCACCATTGCGCGTTGAATCAAAACCTCTGTGCGCGTATCAACCGAGCTGGTGGCTTCATCAAGAATCAGAATTGTTGGGTCAGCCAGGAATGCACGTGCGATAGTGAGCAATTGCTTTTCGCCTGCACTGACTGCCCCACCTTCATTATCAAGCGGCGTGTCATACCCCAGAGGTAGCGAGTGAACGAAACGATCTACATAGGCGGCTTTTGCTGCTGCACGAATTTGTTCTTCGGTTGCCGAGGGCTTTCCGTAGGCGATGTTTTCACGGATAGTGCCACCAAAGAGCCACGTGTCCTGCAACACCATTCCGATATTTGAACGCAGTTCGCTTCGAGGCATCAGGGAGATATCACGACCGTCGAGCGTGATACGCCCACTATTGAGTTCATAGAACCGCATAATCAAGTTCACCAACGTGGTCTTGCCTGCACCTGTCGGGCCAACGATTGCAACCGTTGTTCCTGGTTCAGCGACAAGGGAAAGATCAGTGATGAGTGGGCGGTCTTTGTTGTAAGAAAATGTCACGTTCTCAAAGGCGACTCGCCCTTGCACTGGAGGCGACGCAACAAATGGGGCCTCGGCGCTTTCCTCTGTTGCATCGAGAACATCAAATACTCGCTCAGCTGATGCCACGCCAGACTGCAAAACGTTCATCATTGAAGCGGTCTGTGTGAGTGGTTGAGTAAATTGCCGCGAGTACTGAATAAATGCCTGCACATCACCGAGCCCCATGGAACCTGATGCGACTCTGATACCGCCTACAACTGCAATCATGAGATAGTTCAAGTTGCCGACAAACATCATGGCGGGCTGAATTGAGCCAGAAATAAACTGTGCACCGAAACCAGATTCGAACAACTTTTCATTTGTTACTGCAAAGCGATCTTCTACGCTGCGCTGGCGTCCAAACGTCTTCACAATTGCATGCCCAGTAAATGTCTCTTCAATCAAACCATTCAACGCGCCGGTGTGAGACCACTGTGCAATGAACATCTTCTTTGAACGACGAGCAAGCCTGTTCATCGTGCTAATTGACAATGGCACCGTGATTATTGCGATGATGGCAAGGATCGGCGACAGTGCCAGCATCATGACCAATACACCAGCAATGGTGAGCAAAGACGTAATTAGCTGACTTAGCGATTGCTGCAGGCTCTGAGAAATGTTATCGATGTCATTGGTAACGCGACTGAGCAAGTCGCCTCGCGAATGACGATCAATATAACTCAAAGGCAATCTGTGGATTTTGGCTTCGACATCTGCTCGCAACGTGAACATCGTGCGTTGCACAATTCCAGCCAGGAGAAAAGTTTGACCGTATGACAGGACAAATGAAGCAACGTAGAGACATAGTGCGAATTCCAAGGTGTGATGCAAGGACGCAAAGTTCACTCCAGTTTGTCCCTCACGCTTCAAAAGTCCGTTAAACAAAATATCCGTCGCATGGCCAAGAATTCGTGGACCAAGAACAACCAAGGCAACGCTGAGCACTGCCAGGAACATGACGAAGATGACGAGATACTTCTCGCCCGCCATTAAGCGCACTAACCGTCGGGACGTCTCTGAAAAATTCTCTGATTTTTCAACTGGCATGCCGACTGTGCTCATTCGAGCAGAGCGCAATTCTGACCCAGGCATATGCTGCGCCGGCTTTTTATCTTCCGTCTCGTTGTCGTTGCTCATAGCGCGTCCTCGTTCACTGCTGCTTGCGATTCCACAATCTCTTGGAAAGTAGGACAGGTTGCTAATAACTCGTCATGTGTTCCCAATCCCACACAGACGCCATCTTCAAGCACCAAAATCTGGTCCGCGTCTCTGATGGTGGACACGCGTTGCGCAACAATGACCACCACGGCATCGCGCACTGAAGGCGCTAGTGCAGCTCGAAGTCGAGCGTCTGTGGCCAAGTCCAACGCAGAAAATGAATCATCAAAAAGATAGATCTCTGGGTGTCGTATTAGTGCTCGAGCAATGGCAAGACGTTGGCGTTGTCCACCAGAAACATTGGATCCACCTTGAGCAATGACGGCATCAAGCCCACCTGGCATTGCCCGTACAAAGTCTTCAGCTTGAGCGGTACGCAATGCAGCCCACATCTCTTCTTCGGTGGCATCTTCTTTTCCGTAGCCCAAGTTGGTAGCAACAGTTCCAGAAAAGAGATATGGCTTTTGTGGCACTATGCCAACGCGCGACCACAAAGCCTCTGGTGCCAGTTGGCGAACATCGACACCATCTAGCAATACAGCACCACTGGTCGCGTCGAACAATCGCGAGACAAGACTGATCAATGTTGTTTTACCAGAACCGGTACTACCGATGACTGCCAATGTTTGACCTGCCTTCACCGTAAATGAAATGCCTTCAAGTACGGGCAACTCTGCTCCTGGGTAATGAAACCCCACGGAATCAAATTGCAGCACTGCAGTCTGTTGCAATTCCGTGATTGCATTTTGTGCAATCACCACTGACGTTGGAGTCATCAGAACTTCTTGAATACGTTCCGCACTCACAGATGCGCGCGGAATGAGAGCTGCCATCCATGTTGCCATCATCACTGACATCAGAATCTGCGTCAGATACGTAAGAAAGGCAACCATGGCACCGGGCTTCATGAGACCTTGACTAATTCTGTCTGACCCAAACCACACCACTGCAACGCTTGAAATGTTGATGATCAAAGTTGCGGTCGGAAACATCAGAGCTTGTAAACGTCCACCACGCAGAGCAACTTCAGTCACGGCAGCATTTGCATCACTGAAACGTTTCTTTTCTTCTGGCTCACGTACGAACGCCCGAACAATTCGGATACCCGTGAGTTGCTCACGCAGAATCTCATTGATTCTGTCGATTCGCTCTTGCATTTTGCGAAATGTCGGAACCATGCTGCCGATGATTGTGCCCAATAGAACTGCGAGAATCGGAATGGCAAACATCAGAATTCGCGACAAACCAATGTCTTGGTGCATCGCAAGAAACACGCCACCAATTGATGTGAACGGAGCACTCAATAACAGGGTGCATGTCATCAGCACCAGCATCTGCACTTGCTGAACATCGTTCGTGATACGAGTGATCAGCGATGGCGCGCCGAACGTGGCTACTTCACGAGCAGAAAAATCATTGACCTGATGAAACAATGACTTTCGTATGTCTCGACCAAAGCCCATTGCTACTTTTGATCCGAAGTACACGGCAGTGACTGAAAACCCCACTTGGAGAATCGTGACGATCAACATCACTGCACCCATCCGCCAGATGTACCCGATGTCATGCTTCACGACGCCGTTGTTAATGATGTCTGAGTTCAGTGTGGGCAAGAACAATCCGGCCATTGCTTGAATGGCTTGAAAGACAACAACGATCCAGAGAAGGCCCTTGTATTTCGACAAGACGGTGGACAAGAGGCGCTTCAACATCAGGAAACGATTGTACTAGGCAACTATTCAGCATCCGAAGGCAGACCCATATGTCACAAGGCACAGGAAGTACCCTTGTGAACATGCCTAGTGATTTCGCTCTCAAAACAATGAACTTTGTTCATAAAACAATCCTCACCGTGACCGGTGGCAAAAAAGGGTGGAACGCCGGCAACATGCCCGTTCTGAAACTCACCACAACTGGTCGCACATCTGGCCAACCTCGAGAATGCATGTTGACCTCCCCCATCCAACATGGCGATACATACGTTGTTGTTGCGTCTCGCGGCGGCGATGATCACCACCCTGCATGGTTTGTGAATTTACGTGCTAACTCCACCGTCTGGATTGCAACACAATCAGAAGCCAAGCACGAACGCCGTGCACGTATCGCAACAACGGAAGAGCGTGACGAGATGTGGCCAATCATTGTGGCCAAGTACGCAAACTACGGCGGATACCAACTAAAGACTGACCGCGAAATTCCGCTTATCTTTCTCGAAAAGGTCTAATAACGCGCCCCAAGAGGCGCCAGTTCGTACATATTCAGCGAGATACCGACACTCTCTGCACTTCTGGGAGTGAAGTTTTGACCATCATTCCAGTAACATAAACACCCAATACGCGGGTGTAGTTCAATGGCTAGAATCTCAGCCTTCCAAGCTGATTATGCGGGTTCGATTCCCGTCACCCGCTCCATATGACTACAGATTCCACCGTTCGGTTTATCGCTCACTTCACTGTCACAGACCCTGATGCTTACCGAATCTATGAAAAAGGGTTCTTCCCTATTCTGCG